>JARFRI010000150.1 GCA_029287335.1 Phycisphaera sp.
GAGGAGGAGCGGATCACGCTGCCTGCTGCGAGTGTTTTCGCGTCAATATTGTCCATCCGGTCATAGGTGCCCGGCTCGTGCAGCGACAGCGAAAGATCGGTGTCCATGCGGTGGTTGCGGAGTTCCGCGCAGATCAGCAACTTTTCGGAGACCGGGAAATCCTCTCGTTGATACCTGCCGGGGGCAAAGGCGGACCATTGCAGATCGCCCTGCATGCGGGTGATCCCCGCGTCCGCTGCAGCGTCAGGGCTCGTGTCGAATCCGTTGCTCGTGATCGCGGCGAAGCGTTGCGGGGCTGGTTCGATCGCGACACGTCCAGGCACGCCCAACTCGGCGCGGATGGCCATGCCTTTCGTCAGCAACGCCTGATGCTTTTGAGCGCCGCCTGTCGACGCTCGGGCCGCTTGAACCTCGCCCTCAAAGACATGCACTTCGGTGGCATTGACCCCGGAAGCATCAACGCCGAAACGCGTACCCAGGTCGGTGACGTCCATGTGCGGGGTGCGGACAAGGAAGCCTTTGGAGGACTCGGTCTCACAGATACCCACGAGCCTGCCGGTGTGCAGGCGCAGCGCGTTGTCGCTGTCGATGAGTTCGATCGTGGCGGGTGCTTCGAGGATGGCGATCGCGCCGTCGTTAGTCATGATCTCGGCGAAGCCCTTGGTGAGGGTGAGGCGTTGGCCGGGGTGGAGGTCATGGCCCGGGTGACGGTCCCATACCGCGTCGTACTCGGCGGCCAAGGTGGCGACGACGGGCCGGGGTGATGGGTTGGGCGTGTTCGGTAGCAAGGGGTCTGCCGTGCCTTGGTCGGCCAGGGGGGCGTTGGGCGTATCGTCGTCGCCAGCGAAAACAAAGAACAGTGTCGCGGCGAGGAGCAGTGCCGCGGCGACGGCGTAGATCTTCATTGCGTGCTTGGAGGTGGCCGCCTTACGCAACACGTAGCCGGCGAGGGAGGCGAAATCGCGGCCGCTCATCGCGGTGTCTTCGGTCTCTTGAAATGAAGGAGGCAAAAACGCGGGGCTGTTGCGAGAGTCCAGCGCGAGGGCGGTGTCCTGTTCCGACACGGTCGTATGGACCGCATGCGAATCGATCGATTGCTGCTCGGCGTACAGCGCGTCCTCTACCAACGCATATTCTGCAAAGAGGCGGAGGTTGGCGGGGTCTTCTTTGAGCCAGGCCTCGACCGCTTGGATCGTCTCTGGCGTTGGGTCGCCCTGGAAATAGGATTCCATCAGTTCGTGGACGGCTTGGGGTACGCTCATTGCTGTGCCTCCACGTATTGGGAGACACAATGTCGCAAGGCCTCGCGGATCCGCTGCTGCATCGAGGTGACCGCACGGGTGCTGCAGCCGACGTTCTCCGCGATCTCGTCGGCGGACATCTGTCGGGCGTAGCGTAGATCGATCACCCGGCGGTGCCGATCGCTGAGTTTGTCCAGGCAGATGCGAAGGCCGTCGATCCGGTCGTCGTGCTCGGGCTGCATCTGGGCGAAGGTCGAGGCGAGCGAATCAACAACTTCGCTGGAGAAGAGCATCGGGCGTCGGCCACGCTCGCGATAGACATCGACGATCCGCTGGCGGGCAATGCCCACGAGCCATGCGGCGAAGGGCTTGGCCGGATCGTATTGATCAAAGTTTTCCGTGGCTTGCCGGGCGACCTCCTGGATGATGTCCTCGGCCAGGCCAGGCTCGGGGGACTGGGCACGCACAAACCCACCAAGCGTATGGTGGGCTTTACTCCACTGCTCGGCAAAGGTCAGTTGCCTCGGGTCGTCGTGTTTTGCAGGTGAATGGTCCAAATTGTCCTGAAAAGCCTCTTTATCTATGAAAATAGCCGACAGACGGCGGGATCAGAAAGGTTCCGTGGAATAAATAACGCGGCCAACTGGCTGATGTACCGCGCGGCGCTAAAAAATAATTACTTAGCTGTAGTTATATAGGCCGAGCTTCCGGCCGTTGACCTCGTCCTGCATATAGGCATAGGCCGCTGAGAGTGTCTCGATCGCCTCGGTCGAGAAAGCAATGTAGCTCTGGCCCGGCTTGCGCTAGGTCTCGGCCATGCGCTGCCGGGCAATGCCGGTCAGCCAGGCGATAAGCGGGCGAGCTGATTTGTAACGGGCAAACTTCGCGGTGGCCTGCTTGACGACCTCCTGAATCTGCGACCTCTCGAATCAGTTGTTTATAGGCTGAAAGAGCAAGGCTTTCTTGGTCCGGTTCTCACGGGCGTGGGCAGCCTCTGTCTGATGACGGTTTTCAGGCGAAAGTGGTGACGATTTGGGCAAAATCTGCCTGATTGTTGGTACGCGTGAAAGGTCGTAAGTGATATGAATGCAGTGGCTTACGCAAGCAATGCGGCAAGTGGAGTCAGGACTCCCCCCACCCCCCGGCTCCATTTTTGATTCTTTATACGGATCACGCTTTGAATCTGCGCATCGGCACAGAGATAGCCGCGATGCTACGTATCGCGGCTATTTTCAATTCGCTGATGCACTAACTGAAATCGTGTTGCGTATTACTTGTGTTATCAGGAAAGTGTTGAAACGCTGGCAAAAACCATCTTTTCTGCAGGGCGCACTCTTACGCCAGAAACGGTGTTTTTTACAAGTTGCCGATTTTGTTGCCGATTAGAAAGCCAAAAGTTGCCGATTTCGATCGCATCGGCAGTGATGCCTTTACCGCGTTGAGCACGGTGAAGATGTCGATGCCAGACCTAGACAAGCAGGTCCCACGTCAACGACGAACCGCCGATTAGTCGCGTGATCCAGGGGGCCAAAATCTACCGCCCGCTCCAGGGGAAACGCCCAGAAAACACCATGCAATGCCATCACAACCATCGCCAGTACCGCGATGGCCAGCTGCATGCAACTGACGGTGGTTTGGCCTGTCGTTATGGATGGGCTTGTGGTGTGGGTGATGTTATCTCAGTGTTTTAGGATTGCAATACCGGCGAGTAGTGGTCAGATTTCGAGAAGGAGTGTTCATGTCATCACGCTTGTGACGCAGGGGGAGCGTCTTCATCTGCGGGTAAGACCCGGTCTTGATTCGATTCGATCTCAATGACCGCTTTCGCGATGCGTCTGGCGAAGTAGTAGGTTCGACGCAGCAATTCGAGGAAGTTGATCTCAATCTGCACGGCCTCCATCCGTTCCTTCGCATCCCGTGGCAGTGCATGAGCCATGCTGGCGAAGATGCTGTCGGCGATGCCGGAGACCTCAGCCTTTTTATGACTGACCTCTTTCGCGAGTGATTCGTCGCGGGTTTCCAGCGAGGTGAGTGCGTCGGCTAATGTGCTGGACACCAGATCGACGAGCGGTTGGAACAGTTGCTTGGCCCCCGAATCCAGTTGGATCTGTCGGTCGATCCGTCGCAGCCCGAGCGGGGCGATGTTGAGTTCGATCGTGTCGCCCAGTGCTTCGAGTGCATTGAGGATCTCCACCAACTCTGCAAGCAGGTGGGTCTGGTCGGCCGACATCTCGTACTGCGAAAGCCCGCCGATGTAAGCGTAGATTTGAGCATAAAGATCATCGACATCATCATCCATTAAGGCAAGCTTCACTATGTCTTGCCGGCTGCCTTGGATCGCGGTGGGTACGCCTTGCCGGATCATCGGTAGGACGAGGCCACCCAAGTGGATCAGTTCAAGCCGAACACGTTCCAAGGCGATATCGGGTGTCGAGAGGAACATCGCGTCCAGGTAATGAGGTGTCGCGCGGTCCGAGATTTTGACCGCTTTGTCCGGTACGATTTTCTTTATAAGCTTCGCCATGGGAACCGTGAGCCCAATGAAAATCAGCATGTTGGCGACGTTAAAGACGGTATGTGCGTTGGCGATCTGCCGGGGTGTTTCAGCTGCCAGCCGCTCGATTGGTATTGCCACAGTGCTTTCGGGCGAGATCCATCTGACAAACGTCGCCAAGGGCCCGATCAGCCCGACCCATATGAGAACCCCCGCCACATTGAACAGCACGTGAACACCCGCAGCCTGTAACGCTTCGCGCGGTTTGCCGATGGTCGCAAGCAGGCTGGTGACACAGGTGCCGATATTCGCGCCCATGATGATGGCGATGCCGCCTTCCAAGCTAATCACCCCCTGGCCAGCCAAGACGATCACGATGCCTGTCGTCGCAGAGGAACTCTGAACCAGCGCGGTAAAGATCATGCCGACCAGGATCGCGAGCAGCGGGTTTCTCATCGTCTCCATGAGGTCTAGGAAGGGCTGGTAGGTACGCAGCGGCCCGGTCGCCTCGCTCATAATCTGCATTCCAAAGAAGATGAAGCCCAGACCAAGCAGGATGCCGCCTGCCTTTTTTGCGCGTGGCTTGCTAACCGCAAACGTCATCGCGAAGCCGATTGCGATCATCGCGAGCGCCGCCTTGGTGACCTTGAAGGCGATGATCTGCGCGGTCACGGTCGTGCCGATGTTCGCTCCGATGATGACCGGGACGGACTGGCTCAGCGACATCAGCCCTGCCGAGATGAAGCCGACGACCAAGACGGTGGTGACAGATGAGGACTGGATCACTGCGGTGATGCCTGCGCCTGTCAAGACGCCACTGAATCGGTTTCGGGTTAGGCGAGCAAGCAGCGTGCGGAGGCCGCTGCCAGCGACGAGTTTGAGCCCATCGGTCATCAACCCCATGCCGTAAAGAAAAATCGCTAAGCCACCAATCACCTTGATCGACATGACCGTGAAGTTTGGGTCCTGCATAGGCGTCGATTCCTCGCGTGAATCAAGAGTGTGGTGTGGCTAGGCTGATTTATGACAGATCGACCGCTTCCTGATAGTCGGGTACAGACGTGCGCCAACCAAGCCGGTCCTTGATGAGTTGGCCCAAGGCGTTTGCGGCTTTTTCCTCGCCATGTGTCAAGAAGATCATGCTTGGTGTTTTTTTGATACCGCCCAGCCAATGGATCAGATCGTCTTTGTCGCCGTGGGCGCTGAGCCCGCTGATCTGTTCGATGTGTGCTCGGACCGGCCAGAAGCGCCCGTGGATCCTGACTTCTCGATCGCCATTGAGGATTTGTCGCCCAAGCGTTCCGTTGGCTTGATAGCCCACAAAGACGATCGTCGATTCTTGGCGTGTCATGTTCTGGCGGAGGTGATGCTTGATGCGCCCACCGGTACACATTCCCGAGGAGGCCAGGATGATGCGGGGCATGGACCCGTAGTTGATCGCTTTGGATTCCTCGACCTTTCGCGTGAAGTGCAGGCCAGGGAAGTGCAGTGGCGGGGTACCCTGCTCGAAGAGCTGGCGGGTCTCATCATCGAAATAACTTCGGTATTTCTTGAACACATCGGTGACGTCGATCGCCATCGGGCTATCGAGGAAGATCTTCAGGTCGGGGATCCGGTCTTGATGCACCAGTTTGCTGAAGTGAAACATCAACTCCTGAGCACGTTCCATCGCAAAAGTTGGGATGACGACATTACCGCCGCGGCTGGCGGTCTCGCACACGATCCGCTCAAGCTCTTTGTCGACCTCCTCTTCATCGGGGTGGTGCCGATCGCCGTAGGTGGATTCGAGCACGACGTAGTCTGCTTCTGGGCATAGCACGGGGTCTGTCTATTATACACATCTGACGC
>JARFRI010000211.1 GCA_029287335.1 Phycisphaera sp.
CTGTCGGTTCAGCCACTAGCCACCACCGCCTCCACCCAAAACGCCAGCCAGAACCAGAACCAAAGCGATGCCCAGCAGCAGGGCCAGCCCCAACAGCAGAGTGCCGGTGATGGGCGAAGCCGGGGTCAATACAGCGGCGGGTCGTCTGGCCAGCAGTCATCCGATCAGCAAAACAACGGTTCACCACAGCAAGCGCCGCGTGGGTTCTTCGATCGCCTTAACGATGCCTCCGAGCTCGAAGCCGCCTAAATAAAAGGACGACACGATGTCAGCAGCTATCGGTGGCGCCGCAAGCGTCATCAACCAACCGAATACAACCCCCGGCGCAAGTGGCTTTGCCAACCTGTCCTCCGGCGAGTTTTTGCAGATCATCCTCTCGGAGCTGAGCAACCAGGACCCGCTGGCACCGAACGACACCGCGGCGATCCTCGAACAGCTTTCGAGTATCCGCAACATCGAAACGCAGACACAGCTGGATTCGAAGCTGCAATCGCTCGTGACGCAGAACTCCATCTCGACCAGTGCGAACTTCATCGGCAAGTTCATTAAGGGCCTGGATGCGAACAACAATGCGGTCGAGGGCATCGTCGAGTCACTGAGTGTGCGTGAAGGAGAGCCTGTCTTGAACTTGGCCGGCGGCGCGGAACTCGCTTCGGATCGCGTGACGGAAGTCGAAGACCTTGGCGATCTGGATACGCAGGTTGTTCAGCAGTTGCTAGCCAACTTGCAGGTCCTTGACTCGGGCTCGCTGATCGGTCGTGATGTCATCGGCCAGGTGGCCAACGGCACGGGCGGGGCGCGACAAGTGTCCGGCCGAGTGACCGGTGTCACGGTGGTGAATGGCCAGATCCAGTTGGAACTGGACTCGCTTGAAACGTTGCCTTTGGGTGGTGTTCGGAGCTTTAAGGAATCGCAGTAGTTGCGAAGGTAGGGCAGTATGACGGTTGATCCCGCGAGATTGTTGCAGATGCTTGAGCCGACGGTTCGGCCGGGCAACCCGTCTGCGACAAGCGGGGTGCAGCAGGCTAAGCCGTCATTTGAGAATAGGACGTTCGATGATTTGCTCAGTGAAGCGAAGGTAAGCAAGGCGGACGGGACGCAAGCGGGACAAGCAAAGCCCGCGCAGATAAGCAACCTTTTTGCGTTAGGCGGACTGGGGCAGGTGGAAAACGCGGCACTTCGTAATGTGCTCGCGCAGGCTCACGGGTCAGAGTTGGGACAGGCAGACTAATCAGCCAGACTAATCAGCCGACAAATCGTCGGATGCATTTGGAGACACAACGATGAGTATCACAAGGGCTATGTTCTCGGGTTTGACCGGGCTAAATGCAAACTCACAGACGATTGGCGTCGCGGGTAACAACATCGCCAACGTCAACACGACGAGCTTCAAGCGCAGTCAGGCGCACTTTGAGACGCAGGTCTCTCAGACCTTGAAGAACGGCTCGGCACCGAGCTCCGTGCTGGGCGGTACCAACCCCGCGCAGGCCGGCCTTGGCACCAGGTTGGCGGCGATCACGCGCGACTTTGCCGATGGCGGCCTGCAACCCACCGGTGTCGCCACGCACGCCGCGATTGAAGGCAACGGCTTTTTCATCGTGGAGCAGTCCGGATCAAGGCGATTCAGCCGTGACGGCACCTTCCAACTGGACCGTGACTACAACCTCGTGACGAGCAGCGGTGCCCGCGTTCAAGGCTACGGCGTCGATACCGACTTCAATGTCGTGCCCGGCCTGTTGCAAGACATCAATATCCCACTGGGTGTGCTAACCATTGCGCAGGCCACCGAGAATGTCAACATCGGCGGCAACCTGAACACCGGCGGCGACGCCGCGACCCAAGGCTCGTTGATCGAGAGCGAAGCTCTCTACTCCGACGCGACGGCAACCACTCCCGCAGTCGCGGGTGACTTGCTGACCAGTCTTTTCGGGGCCGATGGCTCGGCACGATTCCCCGCGGGCGCGGTGCTAAACCTGGGCACGATCACGCGCGGCGGTGCCGAGCTGCCTTCGCGTACGTTTGAAATCAATACGACCAATACCACCAACTCCGATGCGATTGGCACGACGCTCGGCGACTTCATGGCCTTCATCGAAGATATCACCGGCATCGACACGACCGCATCGAACGCGCCCGGCGTGACGGTCAACGCGCTGGGCCAAGTCGTCGTCGAGTCCAACACCGGCACCGCCAACCAGCTGCTCATCGACCCCGGTGACATCATCGCCAACTCAGGCGGCGTGAACTCGCAACCCTTCACCTCGCCATGGACTATCGCCCAGGAAGCCACAGGCGAGTCCGCTCGTACCAGCTTCATCGCGTACGACTCGTTGGGTAACCCGCTGAACATCGACATGATCACCGTGCTTGAGGACAAGAACTCGACCGGTACCGAGTGGAACTTCTACATCCACTCCGATGACGACTCGGACCTCAATAAATTCCTGAGCAGAGGCTCGCTCTCTTTTGATACCAATGGCCAGTTCACCCTCGCCCAAGGCGGTTCGTTTGTCATCGACCGAACCGACACCGGTGCCCTGGATCCCCAGAATGTCACGTTGCAGTTCACCGACCCCAACGGCACGCTCGGCTCGCTGACCGCGCTGTCGGGGCTGGACACCAGCCAGGTCAACTCGCTGCAGCAGGACGGCACGCCGATTGGCACGCTGGAGGACTTCAGTATCTCCGAGGACGGCACGATCACCGGCGTCTTCTCCAACTCGCTGCTGCGTGACCTGGGCCAGCTCCCGCTTGCGATGTTCTCCAACACCTCGGGCTTGGTCGAAGTTGGCGGCAACATGTACGCCAACGCGTCGAACTCCGGCTCACCCCAGATCGTGGCTGGCGGCACGGGCGGCGCAGGCCGAATCATCGGCCGGGCACTGGAGCTGAGTAACGTCGACCTCGCCCAGGAATTTATCAGCCTGATCAGTGCTCAGACCGGCTTTAGCGCCAACTCACGGATCATCTCGACCAGTGACCAGATGATCCAGGAACTGTTGTCCACGATTCGATGAGTCGATCCGTTAGCCTTTAGCGATTAGCCGTTAGATCAAGGCAAAGGACAAGTAGACACGCAATGATGGCTCGAAGCTAAAGGCTAAGAGCTAACCGCTAAAGGCTTCTCAATGATCACCGTCACGCGTTTGAATGGTAAGCAGTTCGTGATCAACGCCGACCTGATCAAGGTCGTCGAGGAGAACCCTGATACCACGTTGCGTCTGACGACCGGCGACACGCTGATTGTGAAAGAGTCGATGCGGCAGGTAGTGGAATTATCGATCGAATACGGCCGATCGCTGCGCAAGCTCGTGCCCCCGAGTTGAACACGGTTTGTTAAGCAGGGGCATTCGTCAAGCGGCCGTCGATAGACCGCCGATAAAACAAGCGTAACAACGGATTGAATACGAGTTTGACCCATGGACTTGGGAACGATATTTGGCTTAATCGGCACCTGGCTGCTGATCATCGCGACCTTGCTGCTGGGCGGCAAGATCGGGATCTATCTCGATATCCCGTCGGTCGTGCTCGTCTTTGGTGCATCGATTACGATTGTCTTCTTTGCGATCCCGGCTCGCGTGGTCAAGAACATCGTCGCGATCACGAAGAAGGCGTTCTTCACTTCGCCCATGCCCGTCGACAAGCTGATCGAAGACATGGTGGGCTACGCCGAGATCGCCCGTCGCGACGGCATCCTCTCACTTGAAAACGCGGTCAAGGACATCGACGACCCATTCGTGGTGCAAGGCATCCAGATGGCGGTCGATGGCACCGACCCCGAACTCATCGAGCAGATCATGCTGACCGACCTGGACAACCTGGTTGAAAGGCATGAGACGGGCAAGTTCATCTTCGACACGATCACCAAGTACGCCCCGGCGATGGGCATGATCGGTACGCTCATTGGTCTGGTGGCGATGCTCGCGGACCTGTCGGACCCCGCTGCGATTGGTGCGGGCCTGGCCGTCGCGTTGTTGACCACGATGTACGGCTCGATTGTTGCCAATGCCGTGTCCGGGCCGATCGCTGACCGGCTCTCCCGGCGGTCGGCAGAAGAAGTGCTCTACAAGACCGTGATCGTAAAGGGCGTCATGGCGATCCAGAGCGGCGACAACCCGCGCGTCGTCGAGCAAAAGCTCCGAACGTTCTTGCCACCTAGCCAGCGACCAAAGGAAGAGGCGGCGTGATTCTGAGCATCAGCGTTCAGCTTTCAGCAATCAGCCAAACCGGCTTGTCTTGCTTCTGGCTGATTGCTGAGGGCTGAAAGCTGAGGGCTCCCATGGGAAAGAAATGCAAATGCCCACCTGCCGGCGCTCCCGAGTGGATGGTGACCTATGGCGACATGGTCACGCTGTTGCTTTGCTTCTTCGTGCTCATCGTCTCCTTCTCCGAGATTAAGAAGAAGGAAGAGTTCCAATCCGTTGTCGAAGAAATCCAGAAGTCTTTTGGTATGCGTGGCGGCGGCGGCAAGCTCCCGACCGAAGACGATCCGGCTCTGTCGCTGATCGAACGGCTCGAAGCCATCCGGATGCGGCAAGAGCGCACGCCCAATAAATCGAACGTCAAAGACCCCGGCCAAACCGGCCGAGAGCCTCGCGTCACCACGATCCGTGAGGGCAAGCGCTACGCGGTGGGCGGCAACATCCTGTTTGAACCAGGCTCGGCCGAGCTGTCCGATCGTAATAAGCAGTCGCTGATCGACTTGGTGTCACGCGTCAAGCTCAAGGACTCCACCAACAAAATTGAACTCGTCGGCCATGCCGCCGCGATGGAGCTGGCCCGAGACAACGGCACATCGGGCGACCTTCGGATGCTGAGCTATCAACGCGCGGTGGCGGTTGAGAACTTCCTGACCGGCAATGAAATCCCCTTAGCCTCTCGGCTGGTGGGGGCGCGTTTTCTTCTCGCGGGCGCTGCGGATCGTGAGCCGATCAACCCGCGCGGGATCAACTCGGATGAGGCCCGCAGCAACCGCCGGGTCGAGATCATCGTGACCGAACACATCGTGGAGGATCGGCAAGGCAGCGAAGGGCCACCCGAATTCTGAACGGCGTTCACGGCGTTCACGGCGATTAAACGATACCCGCGCAAAAATTGCGGGAATGATCGTGGTTTAACCGGCAGATCGCCGATAACTGAACAGTATGGCTGAAGAAAACAACAATAACGATGGGGCCCCGGCCAAAAAGAAGCTGCCGATGAAGATGATCATCATCCTCGCGGTGGTGATGGTGGTGGAGGGCGTAATCTTTGGCGCGGGCTATTTCATTCTTGGCGACAAGCCCCCGACCGTGGAGGCCCAGGGTTTGGACACCGACGATAAGGCCGCGAATTTTGAACTGGTCGAGGTGCTCCTGATCGGCGACAAGTTCCAGAACACCCGCCAGGGGGCGCAGGCCTACCTGTACGACGCGACCATCTATGTGGTTGTTCAGCAGCGCCATCGGGCGACCGTCGAGACGGAGATCGAAGACCAGATGGCCCGGATCAGCCAGGAGGTGACAGAAGTGTTCGCGCGTGCCGAGCCTGCTCAGCTCAACGAGCCGGACCGATTGACGCTTAAGCGGCAGATCCTTGACAAGTGCAAGGAGCGGTTTGGTGATGATGCTGACGGCGAGCCTTATGTGCGGGACGTGGTGATCAGTAATTGGAAGCGGTTCAGTACGGACCTGTAGTCAAGGGTGGGTATCGATGTCAGATCAAAGCATGATTGATGATTTGTTGGCCCAGTCCCTTGCCGAAGCGCAGGGGCAGGTCGATGGCATTCAGGATGATGTCGCTTCGGCGGTCGGACCGACGGCGAGTCAGCAGGGCGGCATCGATATGCTTGGCGATGTTGACTTGGATGTCACGATTGAGCTTGGCCGAACAGAAATGCTCGTCGAAGATGTGTTACGCTTAGCCAGCGGGAGCGTGGTCGAGTTGAATAAGCTCGCCGGAGACCCGGTTGATGTGTATGTCAACAGTCGGCTGGTCGCGCGGGGCGAGGTGCTTGTGCTTAACGATAATTTTTGTATCCGTATCAGTGAAATCCTCGCGGATGTTCAGGATCCGGCGGTGGTGGAAGAAGCGATCGCCGCAGCGATCGCGGACGATTCGGGTTCGGTATAAGTTTGATTCAATCGTAGCATCGACGCGGTCGGGTTTGGTGAGGCAGGATGCCGACACCGCCCAACAAGAGCCGCAGCAACACGAACATCGGCCATGGAGGGCCAGGTTTGGGGCGTCAGTTCAATACAACTACAAAGCATTTTCCTCGCGCGATGGCTCTGCTCTCGTTGCTCGTGTTTTTGCTGGCCGTCATGCCATCGCAGGCTCAGGGCGATGCGCAGCGGATCGAAGCGCTGCGCGATCAGGCCGCGCAGGCGACGGCGGAAAATGCCGACGAGGCTTTGCCAGCGGATGAGTCGGTGGTGGCTGAAGAGCCGTTGCCCGCGAATGAGCTGCTGCCGTTGGGTGCAGGCGAAGGCGATCTGTTTAATGGCCAAGTAGATCAGTCCAGCGAAGGATCGCTAGGCGACGGTTGGCTGCTGAGCACGCTCGCGGCGTTGGGCGTGGTCCTGGCGATCGTGTTTGGTATCCGCTGGCTGCTCAAGCGGGGCGGGGTGGTCAGCACGGTCACGCCGCATGGCGGGATCGTCGAGGTGCTTAGCCGAACGACTGTCGCGCCGCGCAGCCACGTCATCCTGATGCGGGTGGGGACACGCGTGTTGGTGGTGAGCGATTCGACGGCCGGGATGCGGACGCTCGCATCGGTCGAGGACGCGGAAGAGGTCGCGGAGTTGTTGGGCGCGATTGATTCAGCTAAGCCAACCAGTATGAGCCAAAGCTTCGGGTCAGTGATGAAAAAGCTGTCTGGCCAGTGGTCAGGCGAAGATGACGCATTGGCTGATGATGGTCTGATGTCTGCCAATGAGCCGGGTAGCGCGGTGGACCAGGCGGCGGGCGCGTTGTCACGTGTGCGTGGTCGGCTTGCTACGTTTTCGGAGTCGGGGGGGCGAGCGTGAAACGCTGGATCACGTTAACACTGTTGTTGATCATGTTGCTCGGGTGGATGCCCGTGTCGGCGGTCGCGCAGAACGCTAACCCCTCTGGGCCGGTGTCGGTGGACTCTGTCACTGCGGCACCAGCTTCTACGGATCGCGAAGTCGAGCGGTCGGCCAATCCGCTGGATGCCATTGAGGAGTTGGGGATCAGTAACCCGATCCAGTTGCTCTCGCGAAGCGGCGAAGCGCTCAACGCATTGAACCGCGGCGCGGCGGGTCTGACTGGCCAGGACCCAGCGGCTGCCGAGGGATCGCCACGACCATCCACGACAGAACTACCCGGTGCCAATGAAGGCTTGAGTACCTCGCTCTCGATCCTGTTGTTGCTCACGGTGCTGACACTTGTGCCGGCCATCCTCGTGATGTGTACGAGTTTTACGCGGATCGTTGTCGTGCTCGCGCTGCTTCGCCAGGCACTGGGCACCCAGTCGCTACCGCCGACGCAGGTCGTCGTCGGCTTGTCGTTGTTCCTGACGTTTCTCGTCATGGCCCCGACACTCGATCGGCTCAATACCGAAGTCCTTCAGCCGATGCAGAACCCCGACATCGAGATGAATGAGATCCAGGCGTGGGAAAAGGCCAAGTCACCACTCCGCGATTTCATGTTCGCGCAGATCGATCACGGCGGGAACTGGGACTCGGTTTACATGTTGATGGAGTGGCGCGAGCCCGGCTCGACCAAGGATCGCAGCGACCTTCGCAGGGCGGATGTCGACATGCTTACGCTGATCCCAGCGTTCATGCTGAGCGAGTTGAAGATCGCGTTCTTGCTGGGGTTCAGGCTGTATCTGCCGTTCCTGGTAATCGACATGGTGATCTCCAGTGTGCTGATCTCGATGGGCATGCTGATGCTGCCGCCGGTGCTGATCTCGCTGCCGTTCAAGCTGCTGTTGTTTGTCCTGGTGGACGGCTGGAACCTTGTCGTGGCGAACCTGCTGAGCAGCTTCTCGATGGCGGGTAGCACGTAGCTGCTTTGATGGCTTAGGGCCGGTGCGCGCGTTGTGAATCGATGAAATGGTTCGAACTTTGGAGTGACTGATGCTGACGGATCAACTAGTTGATGTAACAAGGCAGACGCTGATGGTGATGCTCGTGCTGAGTATCCCGGTGTTAGTCGCTGGCTTGGCGATCGGCCTGGTCGTGAGTGTGATGCAGGCGGTTACGCAGATTCAAGAGCAGACGCTGAGCTTCGTGCCCAAGATCATCGGCATGGTCTTGGTTGCGATCATCGCGATGCCCTGGATGCTCTCGAAATTGATGACGTTTAGTGCCCAGATGTTTGGCCCGATCCCCTCGGGCGGTTGAGTGTTGCTGAGACTTTTTACGAGGACCCCTGTGGTTGCCTGTCGATCTAACTTCCATCTTGCCGTATGTGCCGGTCTGGCTGATGATCCTGTTCAGGCTCACGGGGATCTTTGTGCTTGCGCCGGTGTTGGGCAGTTCGACGGTGCCGAGGATGATCAAGGTGTTCTTGGCGTTGGGTTTGTCGTTTGCGGTTTGGCCGATGCTGTGGGTGGATTCCGATGCGTCGCGCAACCTCGCACAAGCGGTGCAGAACCTGGACCTCTGGTCGCTGGGTCTGCTGGTCGCGCTGGAGTTATTGATCGGGTACGTGATCGGTTACGCGGCGTCGCTGCCGTTGACGGGCATGCAACTGGGCGGTCACATTGTGGATCAGCAAATGGGCCTAGCCGCAGCACAGCTCTTCAACCCCGAGTTCGACGATCAGACCGGCGTCACCGGTCAGTTGCTGTTCATGTTCGCGCTGGCACTCTTCGTTGCCGCCGGCGGGCTCAACGTCATGCTGCACACACTCGCGCAGACGTTTCGGCACGTCCCGCTGGGCGGCTTTGCCAGCTTCGATCAGATCGTCACGATGGTCGTCGGTATGATCACGATCATGTTCGAACTGGGCCTGCGTATCGCGGCACCGATCCTGTGTTTGATGTTCCTCATCAGCGTTGGCATGGGTTTCTTGATGCGGACCGTCCCGCAGTTCAACATCCTGAGCGTTGGCTTTGCAATCCGTATTCTGTCGAGCCTGTTGATCATGATGATGCTGATCGGTGCGATCGCCGGGGCATACGGCAACATGACCGGCGAGATCCTCGGGGAACTGATGCGTTTCTTCGAGGCCGAGCCGCCGCCGCTACCGGGGCCAAGAGGGATTCCTTGACCATTGATTTAGTGAAGCGTTAATTGAGATTCGAGAACACGAGCTGCAGGATGCGGCTTAAGCGAGACCATGGATGGCTGAAACCACTGGACAAGAAAAAACCGAAGCACCCACAGCGCGCCGTATCCGTCAGGCTCGTGAAGAGGGTAATATCGCGCGCAGCACCGACCTGACCGCGGCGCTCATGCTTCTCGCGTCGATCTGTTTGATGTACGTGCTTAGCTCTCGCTTGTTCGATGCGATGGCGGCGGTGCTGCACCGGTTGCTTAGCTCGGTTGACGCGGTTAACCCGACACGTGCCGATGACTTGGGCCCCATCTGGGACTACCTGCTAGGCCTGATCGGCTGGACCGTGCTGCCGCTGCTCATCGGAATTGCTGGCGTTGGTTTGCTTGTCACAGCCGGGCAGACCGGGCTCCTGCTCACCGGCAAGCCGCTCATCCCAAAGTTCAGCAAAATTAATCCGCTCAGCGGCGTCAAGCGATTGGTGGACGCGAGGGCAGCGATCCGGTTGGTGATGAGCCTGGGCAAAGTCGCGATCATCTCGGCGGTGGCGATCATGATGATCATGGCCGAGATCGACGCGATCGCGGCGTTGCCGACGATGACCCTCGGCGCCGCGACGGCGGCCTCGGCACATATGACCTTCATGCTCTCGATCAAGCTTGCGGCGCTGCTCGTGATCCTAGCACTGCTGGATTTTTCCTTCCAGAAGTATCAACACACCAAAGATATGCGGATGACCAAACAAGAGGTCCGCCAGGAAATGAAGGACATGGACGGCGACCCGCTGATGAAACAACGCCGAGCGCGCGTCGCACGCCAACTCGCGATGCAGCGCATGGCCCAGCAGGTTCCCAAAGCCGACGTCATCCTCACGAACCCGACGCACCTGTCGATCGCATTGCGTTACGACTCGGACAGCATGCGTGCCCCGAAAGTCATCGCCAAGGGCGCTGACTTTATGGCCATGCGAATCCGACAGATCGCGACCGCCAACGGCATCCCCCTGGTCGAACGAAAGCCCCTGGCTCGCGCGCTGTACAGCAGTGTCGAGGTCGGTGATGAAGTCCCGGAAGAACACTACGCCGCGGTGGCGGAAATACTTGCCTACGTCTATCGACTCAGTGGAAAGATTGCTAGCTAACCGCTAAGAACTCATGGCTAACAGCATCACAATGAACTCGATGCCCGCATGGGTGCAGAAAGTCAACGCGAACCGCGGGCTGATGGTGCCTATCGCGCTGATCAGCTTGCTCGCGGTGATCATTGTGCCGTTGCCGCCGATGGTGATCGACCTGCTGCTGGTGGCGAACCTCGCGCTGGCGGCGTTGATCTTGTTGACAACGATCTTCGTTGAATCGCCACTTGATTTCTCGGTGTTTCCGTCCTTACTGTTGTTCACGACGATGTTCCGTTTGGTCTTGAACATCGCGACGACGAGGATGATTCTGACCGCCGGCACAGACGAGTCGATCGCGACAACGGACGAGGCGATGAGCGTCGCGGGCAAACTGATTCAGTCGTTCGCAGAGTTTGTCGCGGGCTCTGAGCCGGTGGTCGGCGTGATCCTGTTTGTCATCCTGATCATCATCCAGTTCGTCGTCATCACCAAAGGTGCGACGCGCATCTCGGAAGTCGCGGCACGTTTCATGCTCGACGGTATGCCCGGCAAGCAGATGGCGGTTGATGCCGACCTGAACGCCGGCCTGATCAACGAGCAACAAGCCCGGGACCGACGCGAGACGATCCAGCACGAGGCAGACTTCCACGGTGCGATGGACGGTGCATCTAAGTTTGTCCGTGGCGATGCGGTCGCGGGCATCATCATCACGCTGGTCAACATCGTCGGCGGCTTGGCCATCGGTATGGCGATGAAGGGTTGGTCGTTTGGCGAGTCCGTCGAGGTGTTCACGAAGCTGACGATCGGTGATGGCCTGGTCTCGCAGGTACCCGCGTTCCTCATCGCGTTGGCGGCGGGCTTGATCGTGACGCGATCGTCGAGCCGGGCCAACCTGAATAGTGAGCTGACTGAACAACTCACTGGCAAAGCACCGGCGTTGGGGATTACCGCGGGCTTCCTGGCGATGCTCGCGCTGACGCCGCTGCCGACGATCCCGCTGCTTGTCCTCTCTGTGATCGTTGGCGCAATGGCTTGGCGAAGCGCAAAGGTCAAACA
>JARFRI010000254.1 GCA_029287335.1 Phycisphaera sp.
ATCGCCATGCAGATGGCCGAGGACCAGTTCAACGCCGGCCAGCTTGGCCTGGCGCAGAAGAGCATCGAAGATGCCATGGTCAAGGACATGGAAAACCCGCAGCTCTGGATGATGGGCGGGCGGATCGCGCTGGAAAAATCTGAATTGGAAACCGCCTACCAGCGCCTGGCCAAAGCCATCGAGTACGGGGAAGAACGCGAGAACTACAGTCAGAAAGACAAGGCCAAGCCGTACTACTTCCAGGGCATCATCGATCAGCGTTGGCAGCGTTACGACTCGGCCAAAGAGAAGTACAACCTGGCCTACGAACGCGACCCGGAGAACGTCGCCTACTTCCTGGCCAACATCGAGATGCTCGTGCAGCTGGACAAGCTCACCGAAGCGACCAACCAGCTTGAAAGCAAGACGTCTTACTTTGATCAGAACGCGACCGTCCGCGCCTTGCTGGGCCATGTGTACCGCCGACAAGGCAACCACGAGAAGGCCGCGATGTGGTTCAAGCAGGCTTCGATGCTCGCGCCCGAAGATATGAAGCTCAAGGAAGAAGTCGCCCGCGCGCAGATGGAAGTCGGGCGCTATGGCGAGGCCACACGCGGGCTCAGCGAACTGATCAAAACCGAATATGGCACCAAGCGCACCGACCTGCACCGCCTGCTCGCAGAGGGCCTGGTCAAGGCTGGCAAGCTCCACGAGGCCAAAGAACAGTACAACACACTGACCAACCTCGACCCCACCTCGATCCACGACTGGTCCAAACTTGGCGAGTTGTCGTACCGCCTGGGCGATGAAGGCACCGCGTTGCAAGCGGCCAACCGCCTGATCAATCTCGCGCCTGACGACCACCGCGGCTACCTGCTGGCGGGGATGGTGTGGAACAAGCGTGACCGCCTGGATCGGGCGCTGAGCATGTTTGATCGTGCGGCTGAACTGTCCCCGACCGACACGACCCCGCTGATCCTGCGCGGTATTGCTTTGCAAAAGAACGAGCGACCCGCCGCCGCGGCCGACGCCTACAAGCAGGCGCTATCGATCGATCCTGAAAACAAGCGTGCCCAGCACCTGCTCTCCAGCGTGACCGAAGGACTGCGCTGAGGCGTTTTCTCGGACGGACAACTTGAGACCCATAACGGCGATTCTTAAAAGATCGCCGTTTTTCTATGCGTCTTAACCGGGCACTCTGCCTGACCGACATAAACGGTAGACGTAGACCCCAACTGGGGGGAACTGCGCGTGTGTAACCGCCTTATGTATTCGAGGCAGAGAAGGCAACTATGAGCCGACCACGCATCCTTGTCGTTGATGACGAACAGCACATTGTCAGCCTGCTGTCGATGACCCTGCGCAAAGCGGGCTACGAAATCGTCTCCGCCAATAGTGGTCAGAAGGCGCTGCAACTCATCGAGTTGTTTGAGTTCAAACTCGTCATCCTCGACCACTCGATGCCCGGCATGGACGGGATCGAACTATCCAAGAAGATCGATGTCGATATCCCCGTCATGATGATTACCTCACGGCCACAGATCCTCAAAGAAACCGTACACCGTATCCAAGACGTGATGCACAAGCCGTTCAGTCCACGCGAGGTAACGGCAAAAGTTGAGACACTGATCGGCCCGGGCAACCCTCCGAAGGAGCAACGCGCATGAAGATTTCATTTGAAGATAAAGGCCCGGTCACCGTGTTCTCGATCGATGGCGACCTCTCGGTCGATGAGGCCGACCGCTTCCAACGCGAAGCGCTGCAGCGCATCGACAAAGACGTTCGCGATTTCGTCCTCGACCTCGGGTCGCTGGACTTTATCGACTCGCGTGGCCTGGAGTCGCTGCTCTGGCTGCAGGAAAAATGCAACGAGCTACTGGGCCAGGTCTGCCTCGCCGCCTGCCCCGAGCACATCTACAAAGTGCTCCAAGTGACTCGGCTGAATACCCGCTTTAACTGCCACCCCGATATCGATACCGCGGTCACGTCCCTGGGACATACAGGCCTGGAATAAGCAGCCCGCGGTATCCAAGCACGAAGCCAATACGATGCAAGACGCCAATACACCCCCTACGACCCCCGTCCGAGTCGGCGACCTCCTGGTCGATCGCGGGATGATCTCGCCCGAACAGCTATCGGAGGCGCTGGATTATCAGCGCAAGTCCGACGGCCGAAAGCTCCTGGGTAATGTGCTGGTCGAACTTGGCTTTGTCAGCAGCGACCAGGTGATGGAAGCCGTGGCCGACAGCTACGGCGTGCCGTTTGCCAAGATCGATTCGTCGATGGTGGACCCGTCACTTTCGGAACAGTTGCCCCTTGAGTTCTGTGAGAAGCAGTGTGTCGTCCCGATGTTCCTGGTCGAGGGCCGACTGACCGTCGCGGTGAGTGATCCGGCGAACGTGTTTCTGGCCGAAGAAATTACCCGGATGACGGACCTGAAGGTCCAACTCGTCGCCGCGACGGGTGAAGATATCCGCAATGTGCTCGCGGGGATGCGACAGAGCGAGGCCGATGTCTTCGTCATTGATGGTGCCAGCGACAGCCTAGACATCGACGTGATGGAAACCGTGTCGGCGCACAGCATCGACGTGTCCGATCCGTCGGCCGGGGCTGACGACTCGCCGGTCATCAAGCTGGTCAACTACATCATCCTCAGCGCGGTGCGTGAGTCGGCCAGTGACATCCACATCGAGCCGGACGACGGCACGCTGCGTGTCCGTTATCGCGTCGATGGTCGGCTGTACGAAAAAATCGAGCCGCCGTACCACATGCTCGCCTCGCTGGTATCGCGCATCAAGATCATGGCCTCGCTGGACATCTCTGAGCGGCGTATCCCGCAGGACGGCGCGATCACCATCCGCGTCGATAACCGGCAGATCGACCTGCGCGTCTCGACCATGCCCGGCAAGTTCGGCGAAAAGGTCGTCATGCGTATCGTCGACCAGAAAAACGCGGTCGCAAACCTGGACCAGCTCGGCTTCTCCGACCACATGCTCAAGACCCTGCGCATGCTCATTAACCAGCCTAACGGCGTCGTGCTCGTCACCGGGCCGACCGGCTCGGGTAAGTCGACCACGCTCTACGGCGCACTGGCTGAGATCAACCGCGACGACATCAACATCAGCACCGTCGAAAACCCCGTCGAATACAACCTCGCGGGCATCAACCAGTTCCAGACCCACGACAAAGCGGGCTTCACCTTTGCGACCGCGCTCCGCGCGCTGCTTCGGCAAGACCCGGATGTCGTGATGCTCGGCGAGATCCGCGACCAGGAGACCGCAAAGATCGCGACCCAGGCCGCACTCACCGGCCACATGGTCCTCTCGACCCTGCACACCAACGACGCGCCCTCTGCTGTCACACGGCTGATCAACGTCGGTGTCGAGCCCTACCTCGTGGCGGCGGCGCTGCGCGGCGTATTGGCTCAGCGGCTAGTCCGGAAGATCTGCAGCCACTGTGCCATGCCCGCGACGTATGACGACAAAGACAAGCGCATCCTCGAGCACTTGGCCAACGAGGGCTACGAGATCACCGAGACGCTCAAGGGCGCGGGCTGTAAGAAGTGTCGCAACACGGGCTTTGCCGGGCGGATGGGTTTGTATGAAATCTTCGTGCCCGACGCGGCGTGTCTGGACGCGGTGAGCAAGGGCGCGAGCCTGCAAGAGATCCGCATGCTCGCTGGACAGGGCTCGCAGTATGTCACGCTCAAAGAAGACGGCATCACGAAGATGATGGCCGGCATGACCACGCTACAGGAGGTGTTCAAGGTCGTCGCGGTGTAACGCCACGGCACTTGGATGATGGCACAGTTCCAGTACAAAGCGAGAGACGGCCGAGGCCAGCTCAACACCGGGACCATCGCAGCGCCCAGCGCGTCGCAGGCCGGGGCCATGCTGCGCGGGCAGGGCATGTTTGTTGTCGCGGTGCAGGAGGCGGTGGGCAAGGCCGCCAAAGCCGCTCGCCCGGCCAACACCCCGCAGGCCGAATCGAAAGCAAGCGCCAAACCCTACGCCAAGCCGAGCGATAAGGACGCGGACGACGATGATTGGGAGCCCAACGTCGGCCGACAGAAGATCCGTCGGCAGGATGTCATCACCTTCGCCCACCAACTGGCGGTGATGGTCGATACCGGCGTGTCGATCAGCGAGGCGCTGTCCTGCTGTGCCGACCAGTCCGAGAGTGATGGGTTCAAAAAGGTCTTGCAGGAAGTCGCCGACGAAGTGCGTGGCGGACGAGAATTGTCAGCGGCCTTAAGTCTGCACGAAAAAGTCTTTCCCTCGGTCATGGTCTCGCTGGTCCGCGCCAGCGAGATGTCCGGCACGATGGGCAAGATGCTCGACCGCATCAGCAAGTACATGGCCAAAGAAGCCGTGACCTCGCGCAAGATCAAGAGCGCGCTGACCTACCCCGCGATCATGATCACCGCGGTGCTGATCATTACCAGTGGCCTGCTGCTGTTTGTTTTGCCGCGCTTTGCGTCGATCTACTCGAACCGTGGCGCGGCGCTACCCGCACCGACGCAGCTACTCATGGGCCTGAGCAACAGCGTGCAGACGTACTGGTGGGCCTACCTGCTGGTAGTCGCCGGGCTGATTGCGACGGGCGTGATGGGCTTTACGACCGAGACGGGCCGACGCATCACCGATAAGCTCAAGCTCAACGTGCCGATCATTGGCCCACTGTTCCGCAAGCTGTACATCACGCGCTCGATGCGCACGATGGGCACGATGATTGAGGCGGGCGTGCCGATCCTGGACATGATCCCGATCGTACGGTCAGTCACGAACAACTGCGAGTACGAGCTGTTTTGGGACGACGTTGATCAGCGCCTGCGCAACGGCTCGCAGCTCTCCGCCCCGTTCTTTTCAAACGATCTGATCCCGCGCAGCGTCGCGCAGATGATCTTCGCGGGCGAGAAGTCCGGCCGACTGGGCGATGTCATGTACAAGGTCGCTGAGTACACCGAAGAAGAGTTCGACGAACAGGTCAAGGCCGCGACGTCTTACATCGAGCCGGCGATGGTCGTGACACTGGGCGCGATCATCGGCTTCGTCGCGATCGCGCTGCTGCTGCCGATCTTCCAGGTCTCCAAAGTCGCCTCGGGCGGGTAAGTAATCAATAAGTTTTCAGTATGGGTGCCACTCAACTGCCCGAAGGGCTGCTGAGTGCTCACTGCTCTTGGCAAGTCCAGATAAGATCGGCACACAGCAGGCCTTCGGCCAGTTGTGTGGCACCCCCAATCAAAAAAACTACCTTACAAATCAAAATCAACCGTGATCGTCCGCGTGGCGAGGTCGATCGACTCGACCGAAGCGAACGGGATCTTGTTCGCCAGCGCGCGGATGTCTTTGATGTTCGTCACCTCGAGCTTGATCTCGCGCGGGTTGGGCGATTGCA
>JARFRI010000264.1 GCA_029287335.1 Phycisphaera sp.
ACGGTGTAAGGTGTCGCGCCATTGCCGCGCAGCCGACGCTGTTCGCTGTCGGGGTCGCAGGCTTTGCCGCGCGTCTTCACTTCGACCAGCCCGCCATCGTGTGCCGAGAGCCACTGCTTGACGCGCTTGGGCCGCCAGGGCAACCGCTCGATCAACTCGAAGCCTGTTACCCAAGGTGAATCGATGACTTGCTCACTGGTCAACAACCCGAGCTTGGGGTGGATCGCGGGCGCATCGAGCATCGTCGATAGTTGGCCGATCAATCCCGCACGCTCGACCGAGGCATCGAAGGTGTACAGGTAGCGCCCTGCCTTGGTGAACCTCGGCGAGCTTGGCGCACCACGAATGTGATGAATCGCCGTGTCATCGATGAGCGTGGCGGTGCGTTCTTCGTTGGCGAACCTGCCGCACCAGAGCACCGCCTGCACGAGTCGGCCGTGGTCGCTGATGAACTCGAGCTCGCCGGCCCAGGGCAGTGCTTGCACATCGACGCCGGGGCTGAGCTTGAGCGCGGCAGCGGGGGATTGTTCGATGAGCCGACCGATCACCGCCGGGCCTGGCCGGTAGTCCTCGAGCCGCCAGGCACGCTGGCCCGCGCCCTCATCGCGCCGGGCCGGGTCGATGTGGATCGGTGTCCCCGCGACATGCAGCGACGCCACGTCGGCACAAACCGCCTGGATATTCGTCCCGCCGTTGTGCCGAGCCATCCACGCACGCAGCAGGCCATGATCCACCGCAAGGACGTCCAGCCCCGCGTCCGCCAGGGCCATGCTGTCCCCGCCGATCCCGCAGCACAGGTCCGCGATTAAACGATCCGCCCCCAACGCCTCTTGCACCCGCGCCGCCTTGTATGCCGCGACGCTTGTGCCGCTGGCCTGCTCGACGCCGGCGACATCTGCGATCAGCCGATTGCCTGCATCACCAAACTTCAATTGGGCCTTAACCCGGGCGGCGCTCAGCGATAGCGCGACCGACACGACCGCGGCCGCGTAATCCCGGCGAAGCGAGGTGATCGCCGACACGTCCGATGGGTCCACCGCCGACGCCCGCTGCATGAGCGTTGCGTCCTGGGCAACCTCGTACCACAACTTAATCTCGGTCAGCATCGCAGGCAGTGTACGTCGGGTGGCCGGGGTCGAGTCCGTGAGCCCCGGAACAAACGCTCTATCACGCATCAATGCCCGTTCGTTCCGGGGGCTCGCCGAGCCTCGACCCCGGCCACCCAACTAAAGCATGCACCGTCTGGTCAGCCTGTCGCGTCGATCAGATATCGCTATACCGGGTGACCAGTGAGACGATCGAGCTTTGGTTGGGCTTGAGGTCCAGCGATTTAGACCAGGCCTTGAGCGCTTGGTCGCGTTGGAAGGTGTTGTCTCGGCCGCCTTCGATGTACAGGGTCATGTAGGCGACGCCCAAGCCGTTGAGGGCCGCGGTGTCTTGCCCGTCCAGTTCGACCGCCTTCTTAAACTCACGTAGCGCGTCTTCGTACTTGCGTTGCTTAAAGAGGCAGACGCCCAGCCGTTCGTGCGCGGTGGACGAAGGTTTGGAGCCGATGAGTGTGTTGAGCGTGTTGGTCGCGCGGGAGTAGTTGCCCATGCGGATGTGCGCGTCGGCCAGGCCGATGAGCACCGGCGAGAGGTCGTCTTCCGATCCGGCCAGCTCCGAGGCACTGCGGAACGCTTCGATGGCTTCGGAGTACCGCTCGGTTCGCGAGTAGATAAAGCCGAGGTTGGCCCAGGCGCCGAAGGACTCGCCGTCGAGTTCGGTGGCGCGCTTGGCGTAGGACAGCGCGAGGCCGGGCTTGCTCTCTTGCAGGTAGGCAGAGGCGAGATCGCGGTTGGCTTCGGCCGAATTCGGTTCCAGATTGATCGCGCGCTTGTAGGCCTTGATGGCAAACGCCAGGTCGCCGAGCAGTTGCTTGCACACGCCCAGGTTGTAGTGCGCGTTGAAGTTGGTCGGCTCGATCGCCGCGGCGAGCTCAAACCGCACCGAGGCCTTGTCGTAGTCGCCACGCTCCTTGTAGATGTCGCCGATGCCGATGTGGGCGTCGACCACGCGCGGGTTTTCCAGCAGTGCCTGGCCAAACATCGCGAAGGCCGAGTCTTCCAGCCCGTCGTTCTTATATTGGGCGGCCCGGTCCATGTATTCCGCGATACGGGCCTTGCGCTCCGCATCTCGACGGGCCTGGCAGCCAGGCAGCAACACCGCCAACAGCATCATCCCGAGGGTCAATTTCAAAATCGTTCGCTTCATCGCTAGTCCCTTCGTGGCTGGTACGGACCAACCGCGTGATCGGTTCAAAATCTCGCTAACAGACTACCATGCTCGGCAGGCTCTAGAATCTTGTCGAAGATTTAACACCCCAACATTAAACCAAAACACGCATGCGCATCGCTCTAGCCCAGATCAACCCAACCGTCGGCGACATCCCCGGCAACGCCGACCTCATCCGCGACGCCATCGCCCGCGCCAAGGATCAACACGCACGCCTCGTGGTCTTCCCGGAGCTGGCGATTATCGGCTACCCGCCCAAGGACCTGCTGCTCAAACCCGACGCGATCGATCAGTGCCTCCTTGCGGTCGAAAAGCTTGCCAAGACCTGCACCGGCATCACCGCAGTTATCGGCCTGCCCGTGCGATCCGACAAGGCCGCCGGCCGAGAACTGCACAACGCCGCGGCCGTCTGCGCCGAGGGCAAGATTGCCAGCCTGCATCTCAAGCACCTGCTGCCCACTTATGACGTCTTCGACGAGCAGCGCTACTTCGAGCCAGGCCCGCGCGTCGACCTGAGCACCATCGACGACGTCAAGCTCGGCATCAGCATCTGCGAAGACCTCTGGAACGACCGCGACTCCTTCACCCGCCAGCTCTACCACGACAACCCGGTGGATGAACTCGCCGCCGCCGGGGCCGAGCTGTTTATCAACTGCTCCGCGTCGCCCTACATCGTCCGTAAGCACGCCTTCCGACTCAAGCTCATGGCCAACGTCGCCAAGCGACACAAGCTGCCCATCGTCTACTGCAACCAGGTCGGCGGCAACGACGAGCTCGTCTTCGACGGCAACTCCTGCGTGATCGACGCCAACGGCAAACTCATCGCCCACGCCAAGGACTTTGAAGAAGACCTGCTCATCGCGGATGTGCCGATGGGTGATGAGCCGACCAAAACCGACAACCGGATCGAGACGCCCAAAGACGGCCTTGCCTCGGTCTACGAAGCGCTTGTGCTGGGCCTGCGCGACTACTGCAACAAATGTGGCTTTAAGAAAATTGTCATGGGCCTGTCCGGCGGGATCGACTCGGCGGTGAGCTGCGCTATTGCGGTCGCCGCGATCGGCAGCGAGAACATCCACGGCATCGGCATGCCCTCGCGCTTTTCATCCGGTGGCAGTGTCGACGACGCCAAAGCACTGGCCGACAACCTCAATGTCAAGTTCGATGTGATCCCCATTGAGCCGGCCCATGCCGCGATGGAAGGAATGCTCAACGAGATGTTCACGGGGACTGAGCCGGGTGTCACGGAAGAAAACATCCAAGCCCGCCTCCGCGGCAACCTCATGATGGCGCTAAGCAACAAGACCGGCGCGATGCTCGTGACGACGGGCAATAAGAGCGAGATGGCCGTGGGCTACTGCACGCTCTACGGCGACATGTGCGGCGGGTTCTCCGTCCTCGTCGATGTTCCCAAGACCATGGTTTACGAACTGGCCAAGTGGATCAATGACGACCCGGGCTCGCCTTTACGCAAGCAATTCAACGGCATCACGATCCCCGTCGATACGATCACCAAGCCGCCCAGTGCCGAGCTCCGCCCCGACCAGACCGATCAAGACTCATTGCCCGAGTACGACGTGCTGGACGAGATCATCGAGCGCTACGTCGAGCGCGAGCAGAGCGTGCCAACGATTCTCAAAGAGACCGGCTTCGACGCAGCCGTCGTCACACGCATCGCCCGGCTCATCGACATCAACGAATACAAACGCAAGCAGGCCGCCCCGGGCCTAAAGATCACCGGCCGAGCGTTCGGCTTTGGGAGAAGGATGCCGATCGCGCAACGCTACGACAGCAACGCGAAAGTTTAAATTGAGTTGTGTTGGGTGCCACACAACTGCCCGAAGGGCTGCTGTGTGCGAATCACAAGCAAAGCTGGTCAATGTCAGGACCGCGATAACGATCTCTGCACGCATACCAAGCCACAGAAGACCACGGATAGTCGGTCGGCGACTCAATCAATCCTCGTCGAACAGGATTGTCATG
>JARFRI010000342.1 GCA_029287335.1 Phycisphaera sp.
CATCTTTCGCAACACGGTGTGGAGGATGCCGCCGTTGCGGTAGTACTCGACTTCGACGGGGGTGTCGATTCGGCACTTCGCGGTGAACTTGATGGGGTCGCGGCCTGAACCTTCCGTGGGGGTGGCGGTGACGGGGATGTCTTGGCGGGGGGTGACGTCGTCGTTGACGGCGATGTCGAAGGTTTCGGTGCCGTCCAGGCCTAGGGAGGCGGCGTCCTGGCCGTCTTTGAAGGTGAGCGGGAGGACGCCCATGCCCACGAGGTTGGAGCGGTGGATGCGTTCGAAGGATTTGGCGATGACGGCCTTGACGTTGAGCAGGTAGGTGCCTTTGGCGGCCCAGTCGCGGGACGAGCCCATGCCGTAGTCGACGCCGGCGAGGACGACGAGGGGGGTGCCGGCGGCTTTGTAGTTTTCGACGGCGTCGTAGATGTAGCGGACGGGGGCGTCGGCCAGGCCGGTCTGTGGTGCGTCGGCGGGGATGGGGGTGAAGGTGTCTAGGGCGGGCAGGCCGGTGAAGTCGACGGTGAAGCCGCCCTCGGTGCCGGGGGCGAGCTGGTTTTTGACGCGGATGTTGGCGAAGGTGCCTCGTGTCATGACGCGGTCGTTGCCTCGGCGCGAGCCGTAGGAGTTGTACATGAGCTTGGGCACGCCGTGGTCGTCGAGGTATCGCGCGGCGGGGGTGCCTGATTTGATGGCGCCGGCGGGGGAGATGTGGTCGGTGGTAACGGAGTCGCCTAGCTTGGCGAGGCATCGTGCGGCGGTGATGGGTTTGATGGGTGAGGGGTCGGGGGCGAGGCCTTGGAAGAAGGGGGGTTCCTGGACGTAGGTGGAGTCGGGGGCCCAGGCGTAGAGCTTGCCGGTGGGGTTTTGGACGTCCTGCCAGTCTTGCGAGCCTTTGAAGACGTCGGCGTACTCGGTGAGGAACTGCTCGCGGGTGACGCAGGAGGCGACGAGGTCGAGGACTTCTTTTTGGGTGGGCCAGATGTCGCGGAGGTAGACGGGGTTGCCGGATTGGTCTTGGCCTAGGGAGTCGTTTTGCAGGTCGATATCGACTGTCCCCGCGATCGCGTACGCGACGACGAGTGGTGGGGAGGCAAGGTAATTTGCGCGCACATCTGGAGAAACTCGCCCTTCGAAGTTCCGATTACCTGAAAGGACCGAAGCGCAAACTAAATCATTGTCGTTGATTGCTTTACTAATCGGGTCGGGCAGTGGGCCGGAGTTACCGATGCAGGTGGTGCAGCCGTAGCCGACGGTTTGGAAGCCGAGCGCGTCGAGGTCTTTGCTGAGGTCTGATTTGTCGTAGTACTCGGTGACGACTTTAGAGCCGGGGGCGAGGGAGGTCTTGACCCAAGGCTTGCGCTTGAGGCCTAGCGCGTTGGCTTTTCGTGCGACGAGGCCGGCGGCGATCATGACTTCGGGGTTGGAGGTGTTGGTGCAGCTTGTGATGGCTGCGATGACGACATTGCCGTGCTTGAGCTCGAAGGTGCTGCCGTCGTATTCAACAGAGGCGCTGTCTTGCACGGGGTCCGCGACGGCGGTGGCGGATGCGGCGAGTCCGCCTTCGCTGGCCATGGCGTTTGGCGTTGAGTCTTTGGCGCCGCCGTTTTTACCGAAGGTGGTGCCCAGATCGTTTCGCCATTGGTTTTGCATGGCGGAGAGATCGATTCGGTCTTGCGGGCGCTTGGGGCCGGCGAGGGCGGGTTCGATTTCGGTCAGGTCGAGGGACAGTTCGTCGGTGTAAACGATCTTGTCGGCTTCATCCCGCCAGAAGCGGTTGGCCTTGCAGTAGGCTTCGACGGTTTCGATGAGTTTTTCATCTCGGCCGGTGAGTTGCATGTACTTGAGAGTCTCGTCGTCGACGGGGAAGAAGCCGATGGTAGCGCCGTATTCGGGAGCCATGTTGGCGATGGTCGCGCGGTTGGCGAGCGGCATGGAGGCGAGGCCCGGGCCATAGAACTCAACGAACTTGCCGACGACGCCGTGCTCTCGGAGCATTTCGGTGACGCGGAGGACCATGTCGGTGGCGGTGACGCCTTCGTTGAGTTTGCCTGTGAGCTTCACGCCGACGACTTCGGGGATGAGCATATAGATGGGTTGGCCGAGCATGACGGCTTCGGCTTCGATACCGCCGACGCCCCAACCGACGACGCCTAGGCCGTTGATCATGGTGGTGTGCGAGTCGGTGCCGACGAGGGAGTCGGGGTAGAGGTTCGTGCCGTCATCCCAGACAGTTTTCGCGAGGTATTCGAGGTTGACCTGGTGGACGATGCCGGTGGCGGGGGGGACGACGGCGAAGTTGTTGAAGGCTTGCTGGCCCCACTTGAGGAAGGTGTAGCGTTCGCCGTTGCGCTCGAACTCTTTTTCTGAGTTGATGGTGAGCGCGGTCGCGGAGGCGAAGGCGTCGACCTGCACGGAGTGGTCGATGACCAGGTCGCACTGGACCAGCGGGTTGACCTTGGTGGCGTCGGCTTCGTTGCCGGTCATACGGACCAGGCCCGAGCGCATGGCGGCGAGGTCGACGACGGCGGGGACGCCGGTGAAGTCTTGCAGCACGACTCGGCCGGGCGAGAAGGGGATCTCGGTTTCGCCGACGGATTTGGCGTCGTAGTTGGCCAGGGCCTTGATGTGCTCTTCGGTGACGATGTAGTTGTCAAAATTGCGTAGGACGGCTTCGAGCAGGACGCGGATCGAGACGGGCAGCGTCGTGACGTCGCCGACGGCGTCGAGTTTGTAGATGTTGCGCTCGCCCAAGGGGGTGGCGAGGGTGGTTTTTGCGTTGAATGGATCGTTAGCGGCGGGGGTGGTCATGGTGGTCTTTCGGTTCTTAATCTTGCGGTACCAGACGCTTCTTTGTCGCGTTGCAATGACGTAGTGGCATCTCTTTAGATCGAACATCCTAGCAGACCGTGGGTGTGCTTTCGATCCGGGGCCTACAATCGCGGCGTGATGCATGACAAGCCCATCGTGATCCTTGGCCCGACGGCGGGGGGTAAGAGCGACTTGGCTGTCACGTTGGCCGAACGCATCGGCGGTGAGGTCATCGGTGCGGATGCGTTTCAGGTCTATCGTTCGCTGAATGCGGGGACGGCCAAGCCGGACCAATCGCTTCGCAAGCGTGCGGTGCACCACCTGATCGACGTCGCTGAGCCGACCGAGCGGTTTACGGTCCACGACTGGCTGACGCAGGCGCACGAGGCGATCGCGGACATCCAATCGCGTGGCAAACGCCCGATCATCGTCGGCGGGACGAATCTATATATGAAGGCGTTGCTTGACGGGATGTTCGATGGCCCGGGACAGGACGCCGAGTACCGCCAGTCGTTGGATGGGATCAGTACGCCCTTGTTGCACATGAAGCTGTTGAAGGTGGACAAGGAAGCGGCGGGACGGATCAAGCCGATGGATCGGCAGCGGATCGTGCGGGCGTTGGAGGTCTTTGAGTTGACCGGCACGCCGATCAGCGATCTGCAGACGCAGTGGGAATCGGAGGCGTCCGATGGGTTGGACGTGACGTTGATTGGTTTGCGGTGGGAGGCCGAGGCGATCAACCCGCGGATCAACCTGCGTGTCAAAGCGATGTTTTATCCGGAGAAGGTCGAGCCCGAGCTCGCTGCGGCGGTGTGTATCAACGGCGAATCGCTGATCGATGAGGTGAAGCGTCTGCGAGAGGCAGGCTGCTTCGAACCCGTGCAAGTCGACGATCAATCGACCGCACCTAATCAAGCGCGCGAGGCACTGGGTTACAAGCAACTGCTCGCCTGGATGGAGGGCAGTGACGAAAAGATCAGGTCAATCGATGAGGCGTTTGAAAAGACCAAGGTCTTGACACGACGCTTCGCGAAGCAGCAGCGGACTTGGCTCAAGCGTTTTGCCGGGACCACTTGGATCGATGGCGAGCGATACAACGCGGGGCCGCATGAAACGCTGTCCGCACTTCTTGAACAACTCGATGCATCTTGAAAAGGCACGTTTGCTTAATCCTTTACTTCTTGATTTCGTAGGTCGTCACGGGTCGGCCGTACCAGAGCACGTCAAACGACTCGATCTCGTCTGGCGGTGAAAAGAAGAACGTTTGGGCATCTGTAGATTTTTTGCCGACTTCGGAGTGGTGTCCCTGGTTTTGACTGATCCTGTTGGCGAAGAAGCCGCCGTGACAGACGTGGAGGTTGCCCTCTTTGTCACGCAGGGCCAGTGCACGCCCGCTCCAGTTCAGGAGCTTGCCATCGCTGGTGTTGTATTCCTTTGCGTGGACCAGGATTGAGACGGCCAAGAGCCTTCGGCCCGGCACGCTGAAGGTGGTCTCGATTTCATCTTTGCCGACCCGGATCGTATCGCCTGGCACGGACTCACCCCACGCGATGGTCTTGACCTCCACATCGACCATGCTGGCGGGGTGTGGCGGCTCGCTAACTTGCTTGGGCAGTTCGACCCGGATTGTTTTGTATTGATCGATGACCAGGGCAAATGGGCCTTTCGCGTCCTTGGGGATGGCGTAGACGATGTCGAGGATCTCGTTTCGACGCTTGCTGTTGGTGCGGAGCCAAAAGCCCTTGGCCCATTCGGTGAAGATGCTGTTCTCATCGAAGCTGCCGATCGCCGGGTGTGCCTTTCCACCATCTTGGACGAGTTTGATCTGATCGCCGTTGACGCTGATGGTTTCGCTGTCTTCGGGTAGTTGGTAGTTGACAATGGTGCGGATGTGGAGGAAGCGGAACTTGTCACTTTTCACCTCAGTGCCGGCCCCGGAGTGATCGTCATCGTCGAAGATAAACAGTTTGTCGTAGAGCTGGGCCTTGGGCTTGGCGAATTTGATCGCGTCTGGGGGCAGGGCGGGCGCGGGCTCTTGA
>JARFRI010000367.1 GCA_029287335.1 Phycisphaera sp.
ATTACGATATCCGCCGCGCCTTGGCGCAGATTCATCGGCATGTCTTGAATGAGCGTGTCCAAACGCAACTGGCTTGCCTCCGTGCTTAGCGCGATTCTAGTCCACGCTGCTGCTTGTCGTTATCGGTTGGGTCAGACCGGATACGACAACGGGTGCAACGCTGTTATGATCGCTATTCATGAACGAGATGTTATCGACAGAGAACCCACGCAAGGGCGGGCTGGCCCCGTGGCGGTGGCCGCTGCACTGGCAGATCCTGCTGGGCCTAATCATCGGTGCGGGGATCGGCCTTTGGATCGGGGTATGGGCGGTGGGTCAGGTCGACGCCAGCGTCCCGGCCGAGGCACGCGGCGCAGCGGCGGGCAAGATCGCCAGCGAAAGCTACGCCTACCTGTTCTTCGATCTCGTCGGCGACATCTTCATCCAAGGCCTTAAGCTCATCATCGTCCCGCTGGTCACGACGAGCATCATCCTGGCGGTGGCGAACCTGACCAAGCACGGTGACGGGTCAACGGGTTTTGGTCGGCTCACGGGTAAGACGCTGGGCTACTACGCCGCAACGTCGGTGATCAGTGTGCTGCTCGGTTTGGCGGTGGTCAACCTGCTGTCGCCGGGTTTAACGACCGACGACGCGGGGCAGACCGTGGGCATCCTGGAGGGCCAGGACCTCTCGGCCTTCGCGGGCGATCAGCAAGCGGTCGATGAAAAAGTCGGTGGCAAGCAGGCCACCGATTTCCTGGATGTCTTCCGCGAGATGGTCCCGCCGAACCTGATCGAAGCTGCGGCGCAGGGCAAACTGCTCGGGCTGATCATCGTCTCGATCCTCATCGGGTTCTTCTTGAGTAAAAGTGATGGCGAACCGGCCCGCGTGGTCAAGACGTTTACCCAGGGTGTTTATGATCTCACCATGGCGATTACCGATTTGGTGCTCAAGCTCGCACCGCTCGGGATCATCGGCTTGATCGCCGCAACGCTTGGCGAGCAGTACGCCAAGCTCGTGCCCGACGATCGGCTAGATACTTTTGTGAGCGGGCTGACGATGTTCGCTGGCGGCGCGGTGCTGGCGCTGGCGATCCACTTTTTCATCGTCATGCCGTTAATCTTGTTGTTTGTGGCGCGGGTTAACCCGATCAGGCACTACCGGGCGATGATGCCAGCGTTGCTCACCGCGTTCTCGACCGCTTCGAGCAGCGCGACCCTGCCGGTAACGATGGAGTGTGTCGAAGATCGTGCGGGCGTGTCCCGTAAGACGGCTAGCTTTGTCCTTCCTTTGGGTGCGACGGTCAACATGGACGGCACGGCCCTGTACGAATGCGTCGCGGCGATCTTTATCTGCCAGGCGTTTGGGATCGAGTTGACGTTTGCCCAGCAGTTCTTGGTTGTTATCACGGCTGTTTTGACATCAATCGGCGTGGCGGGCGTGCCGTCGGCGTCGCTGGTCGCGATCGTTGTGATCCTCACCGCCGTGCAAGACGCCCTGCCGGCAGGGTCTTTACCTGAAGGCGTGTTGCTCGTGTCGGGCCTTGGCCTGTTGTTTGTCTTTGATCGCCCGTTGGACATGGTACGGACGGCGGTGAACGTTTTTTCCGATTCGGTTGGCGCGGTCACAATTGCAAGGACCGAAGGCGAAACGGATGTGTTGGGGGATTCACCTGATTCGTAAAAAAAACGTTTGACAGCGTTTGCAACTTTGAAAATCGCGTGTTAATGTATTCTCATACCTGAGAAACAATTTTGCCCCCGGAAGCTGCCTCTAGCTGAGCACCGCTCGCTAGAGGCGGTTTTTTTTAATAGAACCCACGTCGCGTTATTTTGCGTCATCCCATCCGCGCCAGAGCCAACGCATCGCGTCGGGGAAGATCGCGCTGCCGTGCTTGGCGTTGTGACCCTCGTCGCCTGCGACAAAGCGGTAGTCGTAGCGGTCTTTGTAGGCCAGTGCTCTTGCCATCTGTTGATTGCCGAGCCACCAGTTGCCGTGGTCGTTGTCCAGGTCGTTTATGCCGTCTTGCAGGAAGACGCGGATGGGTCGGACTTCTTCTTTGCGGATCAGCGCGGGGTAGATGTGCCCGCCCTTGATGTTGGTGAAGCTGCCGATGGTAGAGAGAACTTTGCGGAAGGTATCGGGCCGGTGCCAGGCACACTTGAAGGCGCATATCCCGCCGGAACTGGTGCCCGCGATCGCGCGGCGGTCTGGGTCATCGGTGAGGTTTAGTTTTTTGCTGATCACGGGCAGGATGTCCTCGATCAAGAAGCGCGCGTACGTGTCGTCCGGCGTGTCGTACTCGAAGCTGCGGTTATTGCGTTTGCCCCAGTTACCTTTGGGTAGTTCCTCGCCCTTGTGGCCCGGCTCGATGAAGATGCCAATGGTGATCGGCATATCGCCTTTTGCGATGAGGTTGTCCATGACGGTGGTCGCGCGGAAGTTGGACTTGTCGCCGACGTAGGCGTGGCCGTCTTGGAAGACCATGACTGCGGCGGGGGTCTTGCCGTCATATTGAGCGGGGACGTAGACCCAGTACTCGTGCAGCGTGCCGGGGTAGACCGTGCTGTCGGCGAAGATGTCGCGGGTGATCTTGCCCTTGGGCACGCCTTGTTGGGGCAGCGAATCATCGGCCAGATGATAGGGCCCGGGTTGATAGATCACCGCGTCACTTAGCGGGACCGACATGCCCGGTGGTGTTTCGTCGGCTTGGGCACCGAAGGCCAACGACGTCAACGACAGGACCAATAAAATCAGCGACCAAGTGTAATGCTTCATCACGTGTCCTATCCGTTTGGATGATCGATCGATGCTGTCCGCTTCAACATAGCAATAAAAAGTCCCCAGTTGGTGTATCGGGGGAGGGGATCGATCAACACCAACTGGGGAGGATTGTTGTGCTTAATGGGCGCAGCAATCGCTCGCCCCTCTTCGCCTGGGAATCTCGCGCTACTCTGAAACTTCTTCCTTCAAACGAATTGGGTCGAATGATTCCACTAGGGCTAAAACAGATTAACCTGCCGATATATCTGTCCAATGCCCCTGCCAGCGTGAGTGTTTCATGTTGTTACAGCAACAATTGCTGAAGATTCAGGTCTAAACCCTACGATTTGATCACGCCAAACCCCAATCTGGACGATAGGATGCGGCGTTTACTAAGGATTTAGAACATGGATGCAATCAAGATCGGTGTGATGGGCTGTGGCGTGGTGTCAGAGTATGGCCATCTTCCGCCACTGCGCGACAACCCGAGGTTCGATGTCCGCGCACTGATGGACCCCAACGCGGCGAGCCTCAAGGACTACCAGCGGCGCTTCGGCGTCCCCGAGGGTTACACCAAGCAAGACGCGTTCATGAAGAGCGGCCTCGACGCGGTCAGCATCTGCTCGCCCGCGCCGGTTCACCTTGCCAACATCAAGGGCTGTGCCGCGCACGGCTTGCCCGCGCTTTGCGAGAAGCCCCTTGCTATGGACGCCGACGAGGCCCAGCAGATCGTCGATCTCATGAAGGACGCCGACCTGCCGTTGTACGTCGGGTTCTGCTACCGCTTCTCGGGCTGCTCGCAGACCATCCGTGACCTGGTGCAGAACGGTGCGATCGGCCAGGTCCGCTCGCTACGCCTGATCTACAACTGGGACTGCCACGGCAAGTACGAACAGGATGCCAAAGGCAACTGGGTCAAGTATCAGCGGCGCATCGACCGCATGCTCGAAGGCGGGCCGATGGTCGACTGCGGCGTGCACCAGATCGACCTGGCGCAGTGGTGGCTCGATTCACCGGTCGTCCGCTACGCCGGCCAAGGCT
>JARFRI010000374.1 GCA_029287335.1 Phycisphaera sp.
ATCTCTTGCTCTCGGCCGGCCTGGGCCTCGCCGCTGACGCCCTCCGCTTCGAGTTGCGACACCTTGATCCGCTTGTCGCGCTCCGCAGCTTTCTGGCCGATGTCCGAATGAGCGACCTGCTCGGACACCGCGACTTCGCGCTCCCGGTCTGCCGTCGCCGTACCGATCGAGCCTTCGCGCACCGCGTTGGCGGTGTCGATCTTCGCCTGGTTGATCGCCTCGGCCGCGGCCTTCTTACCCAACGCCTCGATGTACCCCGACTCGTCCGTAATATCACGGATGTTCACGTTGATCATGTACAGACCAACTTTGTTCAGCTCGTAGTTCACGTTCTTGTTGACCAGGTCCAGGAACTTTTCGCGGTCCTGGTTGATCTCTTCGATCGTCAGCGTCGCGATGACCAGACGCATCTGGCCCAGGATGATGTCCCGGGCCTGATCGGAGATCTGCCGATCGTTCAAACCAAGCAAGCGCTCGGCCGCGTTGTTCATGATGTCCGGGTCGGTACTGATACCCACGGTAAACGTCGAGGGCACGCCGACGCGGATGTTCTTCTTCGACAGCGCGCTGGTCAATTCGATATCGATCGTCAAGGGCTCAAGGCTCAGGTACGCATAGTCCTGCACGACCGGCAAGACGAACACGCCGCCACCGTGCATCGCTCGTGCCGCCCTGCTCCCGCCGACCTTGCCGTACAGCACAAGGATCCGGTTGGACGGGCATCGCTTGTATCGCTTCACGATAAAGGCGATGACGCTGAGTATCACCGCGATGACAACAAACGCGGCGATCAGCGTGATGACGCCACCGCCGTTGCCTTCGTCCGGTTTGTCGCCGCCAAAAAGTTGAGCCAGTGTTATCGAGGCAGTCCAGTCCATGAGAGTCTCCTAATCGTTGCCGAGACTTGAAATGATTCGGCAAGTTGAAATCGAAATGATTCGCTTAGTCCCCCGTTGGGCTAACGACCAATACCTTGTCCCCGCGTACTTCGTCTATGCGTACAGCGGTAAATGCCTCTAGTTTTTCACCCGACGAGACCGCATCGACGGTCATCTGTCGGCCGGAGATCGTGACGCGCACTTGGCCGGTGCCTGCGCCCTTCTCGGGGATGGTCATGTAGACGGTGCCGATCTTGCCGGTCGCGTCGTCCATCTCGTAATGCACTTCGTGTTTGAGCTTGAGTGCGGCGAACATCATCGCCGCCGACAGCACCATCAGCACGACGCCGAAGCCGCCTGCGATCAAGGCCGCGATCGGGGTATCCAGGCCCCATTCCAGCCGCGCCGCCAAGCCCGCCCAGCCGGCGCCCATAAAGAAGCCGATGATCGATTGCAGGCTGAAGAGCGAGAAGCCCGTGCCGTGCTCGATGTCTTCGACGTCGAAGTCGCTGTCGAGCCCGACGAAGAACATCAGGAACATGCGGAGCACAAACAGCGCCGTGCCGAGCAGGGCCATCCCGGCGTAAACCGCCGTGTCCAAGCCGCTCTGCTGATAGAGGTAGCCGAAGTCGATGATGTGCCGAAGCATGTCCATGTGCAAAAGTGTAACACCCGCCGACCGTCAGATGTTGGAAAGTGAGTCACGCCAGTCGCAGGGGCGGGAGGTGCAAGCACGATCGGCGGGACAAGCCCGCCGGCTAACAAGGTTGATGACGTGAGCCGGCCCGCTTGTCGGGCCGATCGCCCTCCCCACCCCTCATCGGCGCCCTATCATCCACCCATGGCAAAGACCTTCCTCATCGTCAACGGCGTCCTCTACATCGCTTTAGCCGCCTGGTGTACCCTCCTGCCCATGAAGACCAGCGCCGCCATCGGCTTTGGCCTGCCCAACAACTCCGCCAAGAGCGAGTACCTGGTCGTCTACGGCGGGCTCGAACTGGCCATGGGCGCGTTCTTCCTCCTCTGCGCGTTCAAGGCCAACATGCTCGAAGCGGGCCTCTGGTTCGCGCTCTTGACCTATGGCTGCCTGATGGTCTACCGCTGGTCCACGATCTTCGCGCTCAAAGACTTGTCCAGTTTCATCTATACGATGGTCGCCGTCGAAACAGCGATGACCGTCGTATCCGCCTGGCTGCTTTGGCGGCACACATCGACAAGCTAAAGCCGTTGGTCTGGGTGCCACACAACTTGCCTAAGCAAGCTGTGTGCAAATCATCGACAGCATGATTAAGAAAAGCCGGTCGCCATCTCTCGCGATTGCAAATCTCACATCCATTAAAATGATTTCTTCATCATCTCACTTGGAGCCGTCGCTATGTATTACATCATCGGAATTGCCGCAATCATCGTTGCCTGCATCGTCGCCTACTACCTTGCCCGCTTCATGAAGGGCAGCCTCAAACTCGAACTCGCACGCAACGCCGCCAGTTCAGAAGAACTGATCAGCGGCCGAGTGACGGTGCAGGCGAAGAAGCCGATCCACGGCTTATTGAAGGTCTCGCTGGTCGGGCGCGAGAAACGCAAGAAACGCAACTCAAGCAATGACAGCAACAGTACCGAGTGGGTCGAGGTGTACCGCTACGACCACGTCCTCGAAGAGACGCGCGACTTCGAGGCGGGCTTTCAGCAGGACTACAGCTTCGATCTGCTCGCGCCGACGTCGACCGAGGTGCGTTCGCGCGGCTCACTGCTCAAGGCCGCAGCGCAAGGAGCCGGCGATGGCGCGATCGGTTCGGTGCTCAAGGCCGCCGCCACCGGCGCAAAATTCATGGCCGGCCGAGTCCATTGGCACGTCGAATCCCGCCTGGACGCCAAGGGCGTGGACCTTTACGACAAACAAAAGTGCCAAGTGAATCTGAAGGGGTGACATACGGAATGGCAGTCCGCAACGCTGGCCAAACTCAAGAATTCGACTCCCGACCCTTTTTCTTCTCTAAAGAAAATCAGTCGAAGCGACCTAAAAGTGTCGGATACCATTATTCGTGCTTCGCCATTTCTTCCATGTGACGCTTCTGG
>JARFRI010000375.1 GCA_029287335.1 Phycisphaera sp.
ACTGAACTCGCCGACGGGCCGGTTGGCCGCGTGTTCCAGGCCGACCATGTCCAGCAGCATCGCGATGCGTTTCTTGCGGGTCGCGCGGTTGAGGTGGAAGAGCTTGGCGTAGTACTCGAGCGTTTCGACGGGCGTGAGAAACTTATAGAGGTAGGTTTCCTCGGGCAGGTAGCCGATGCGTTTTTTGGTTTGGACATCGCGGGGCAGGTTGCCAAACACCGCGAGTTTGCCGGAAGTGGGGTGCAAGAGGCCGAGGATCATCTTGATGGTGGTGGACTTGCCCGAGCCGTTGGGCCCGAGCAGGCCGAAGACCTCGCCGCGCCGTATCTCGAAGTCGATGCTATCGACCGCGCGGACCTTGTCGCGCAGCCAAAAGTCTTTGAAGAGCTTGGTAAGCCCCATCGCCTTGACGATGACAGCGTCACTTGAAGCATTGACCGCGTCGGGGGTACTTCCGGGGGCGGGGGACATTCCGGGGGCGGTCTGGGCCTGGGTCATGACCCAATTCTATACGCCCAAGACTCATTTGGGGTTGTGAATCGATCAGAGCATGAAGCATAAGCGAGTGGCACCAAAGCTCCAGGCGGAAGCCAGGAGCAGCAAACTCATACGCGATATGAGATTGCGCCTAAATACAAGGTGGCTGCTCCTGGCTTCCGCCTGGAGCTTTCAAGAAGTTTGGTGCCACCCGCTCACGCTTCGTATTCTGATCGCAGCTAACCACTTACCACGCGCGGTGTTCGGTCGAATCGTTGGGGGCGATGTGGCCGGTGGACTCGTCGTAGTACCAGGCACTGGAGCCGACCGCGCCGTCGCCGATGGGCACGGTGTCGGTGAAGGGGTTGTTGGGCATCTTTTGGAGGTAGGGGCCGTACTGGTAGCCTGCGGTGCCGATCGCGGCGGTGTTGCCGTCGATGTCGCTAGGCAGGGTCATCTGATTGATAAAGTTGGCCAGCGTCGGGTAGCTGCCGTTGTGGTGGTTGGCGTACAACTCGATCTGCTGGCGGATGCGGAAGAGGTCCTGCTGCAGGGCACTCTCTTTGGAATCCTGCGACGCGGTCGAGAACTGGGGGATCACGATCGCCGCGAGGATGCCCAGGATCACGACGACCACGAGGATCTCGACGAGCGTAAATGCACGGCAGCGGGCGTTGGCAAGCGGTCGATAAGCGGTCATAAGCGTCGATCCAATCGGATTTGCCCCCGGCCCGGCGACAGGCCGACCCCACAAGGCAATTACTCCATCAATCTCGGATTCAAGGCCACCCCGATCAAGGCGGGGCGGCGGTTTGGCTGTCAAACCCGGTCGACCCGGCCGATTATGCGGGTTAGGCAGATGTTTAATGTCCGCATAGGCCTCGGTTGGCCGGGGTCGAGTCCGCGAGCCCCCGGAACAAACCCCGCTATCGTCTGTCTATCGTCGTTTGTTCCGGGGGGTCGCCGAGGCTCCACCCCGGCCACCCATCAAATGCATTCGCTCTGACGATCGAAACGCCCACTTGCATCCGACGCCCAACCTTGGCACAATACCCGGCTCGATATCGCACCCCCGCCGACGAAAGGCAAGACTGATGGCTATCCGTATTAAGGCACGCAACGGTGAATCCGCCGAGCAAATGCTCCGACGCTTCAAGAAGCTCTGTGAAAAAGAAGGGCTGACCAAAGAAATCAAGAAACGCGCCTACTACGAGAAGCCCTCCGAGCGCAGGCAACGCGCCATGCGCAAATCGGTTAAGCCCGCGGTCACCGGCCCGGCCCGCGGCCCACGACGCAGCAAGTAAGCGTCGATCAAATACCGTCCACACGAAAAGCCCATGCCGTCACGGTGTGGGTTTTTTTATGGCGTGTATGTCAGGTCCAGTCGATCCGCTCAATCGCCTGGGCAAGATCAACATCCTTACTCGTCACCTTGCCATCCGCATCGTGCGTGCTCAGCGCGATCTCGACGGTCGAATAGACATTGAACAACTCAGGGTGGTGATTGGCCGCCTCGGCCTCGAAGCCGATGCGAACGATAAAGCCCATCGCCTCGCGGAAGCTGCCGAACTTAAACGTCTTGCGCAGCTTGTCGTCCGCATGCGACCAGCCCGGCAGATCAGAGAGGGCAGATTGAATCGCGTCATTGGATAAAGGTTTAGACATCGTGACAATCCTTTCATTTCATAGCGACTCAAATCTAATTCTACCCCGGCCAGCCCGCTTCAGCGGGATGCAACTCAATACTCAAAAACAGACGCAGCACTGCCGCGCTGCGCCTGCGTGTGGTTGTCACGAACATCCAGCGCGATTAAACGAGCATCGGCTCACCGCGCTCTGCCCCGGCCAGTTCGGCGTTGTCGTTGTCGACATTACCGAGGCTGACCGCTGGGGCGTAGAGCAGTTGGTGGACCGCATCGATATGGGCCTGGCCGTACCGACGGTGCCCACCGGGGGTGCGGTGTGCCGGGGGGATGAGCCCTGCGCGTTCCCAATTGCGCAGCGACTCGGCCGACACGTTGAACCGGCGCGTTAAAACGCCAATGCTGAAGGTCCGTGTTTCCAAACTGGCCATGACTGGCCTCCTTACGCTGCGTCAAGAGCAGGGCAGGCTAAAACCACCGGATCGATCCGTCTATTGAAAAATCTAAATAAGTGGGTGCCACACAACTGCCCGAAGGGCTGCTGTGTGCGAACGACTCGTGACTTAGTCCATGTCGCATGTCACACAGCAGGCCTTCGGCCAGTTGTGTGGCACCCCCGTGTATCAATGCTTTTGACAATCGACTCACACCCCCAGCAACATCGGCGACACCACCATCACCGCCGCCGACCCCGCCGCCACGATCACCAGCGCCCCGGCCAGCACGATCGCCAGCTCCACCACCTGCACCTGCACGATCAGCCACTTGCCACAGCCCAGCTTGTGCAGCGTCTTGCGTTCGGCCTCGCGCAGCTTCATCGACAGCGCGACAACCAGGCCGATGAGTAACACGACAGCGATCCCGACCAGCGCGGTGTTCGCATCAAAGAGTTTTTTGATCCGCAGGACCAGACCCATGAGTTCGTCCATCACTTGGGCCGGGCGCAGGGCCTGGTAGTTGGCCGAGGCGTTGTAGCGCGAGGTGATGAGCGTGCGGTCCTTGTCCGTCTCGGGCAGCACGAGCACGGCCGACAAAGGCAGCTCCGCTTCGTCGCCGTGGAAATGAAACGACGCCGCATTCTCCGGCGTGATCTCGATTGCGGTGACCGTCGCGCTGTGTGCGGCCTGTGATTGATGCGCCTCGGGGTCGTGCCCGTGGCCATGGCCGGCGATGATCCACGCCGTCTTGACATCGATAAACACTGCCTCGTTGTCCGCGCTGTTGGTCGCACCGAGCACGCCAACGATGTTGAGCTGTAGCGGCATCGTGCGTGACAAGTCGTAGAGATTGACGCGATCGCTCGTCAGTGTGTCGCCGACCGTCACACCCAGGCGACGCGCAGCGCCTTGGCCCAGCACCGCTTGCCCCATCATCTCCGGCAGTTTGCCTTGCCCGATCGTCAAGCCGCGGAAGTCGAAGTAGGCGGATAAGTCTGTGCCGACGATCGGCGCGTCCTGCGTCGTGTACCGGGCGTAGAGCGGGACCGCCTTGGCAGCAAAGGCCAAGTCACTTTCGAGTCGCTCGATCAAGCCGAACGGCACATCATCCGTGCGACCATCGCGGAAGAACAATGCTTGCAACAACAAGTCGTACCGGTTGCCCTTGGCCCCGATGATCATCGGCGTCGCATCGGCACGCGCGCCCATCCGCGCGTCGTACGACCGGATCACCAGTGTCACCGCCGTCGGCAAGAACAACAACAAACCCAGCGCCGCGATCAGGATCAGCGTCCGGCCCTTGTGCGCCTTCGTATATTTCCACGCGAGATAACAAGCCGACTTCATCGCACCCCCCCGGAAGTTGCCCCGGAAACGGCCCCGGAGACTTCCCCACGATCCACCGCGACCACCCGGTCGAACCTGGGCAACTGCGCCTTGTCATGCGTCAGCATCACCAGCGTCGCGCCGCTCTCGTCAACAAGCTGAATCAACAAGTCCAGTGCCGATGCCGCGTTCTCGTCGTCCAGCGAAGACGTCGGCTCATCGGCCAGTACCAACCCCGGCTGGGCGACCAACGCCCGGCAGATCCCCACCCGCTGGCGTTCACCCTGCGACAACCCCGACGCCGCGCGACCCGAAACCGCCTGCAAACCCACACGCTCCAACAGTTCCTCAGCCCGCTGCTTTGCCGCGCTGTCCAGCGACCGTGCGGAGTTGATGCGGTAGGGCAGCAAGACGTTTTCACGGGCCGACAAATAATCGATGAGCTCGATGCCCTGGAAGACCATGCCCATCGTTGTGAGCCGAAGCCGTCGGCGGGCCTTGTCCGACATCGCCGACACTTCCTGTCCTTCGACCTGCACCTTGCCACAGCTCGGCACCAGGATCCCCGCGATCAGATGCAGCAGCGTCGTCTTCCCGCTCCCGCTGGGCCCGACCACCGCGATCTTTTCGCCTTTCGCAATCGATAGCATTTCAGCCCTGAGTGCAAAGCCGTCTTGCTCGTAGGCAAACGTGATGTCACTGAGCTCGATCATGACGCCTCAAACAAGTCCTCGGCCGACTGTTGGCCGTCGTCCAACCGTTGCTGATCAAGGATTTCCGCACCCACGATCCGCCAACCCTCGACGCGCGGTGCGACGGTGTACACCGCTTCGAACGCGTTGGTCCGGGCGTGCGAGTGATTAAAGTGCGTGACCAATCCTTCGACCTGCCACTGGCAATACACGCGATACGCCCGCTCATCCAAATCGGTCGATCCCGCTTGGATCGGCTCCAACTCCATGTCATCCATCTGTACCCGCACGACCTTCGACACCGCGCCGTTTTCTTCGCGGACGATCAGCGACTGGTACACATCGTT
>JARFRI010000382.1 GCA_029287335.1 Phycisphaera sp.
TCGGTGGTACGCAGGACGACGTGGCCGGAGAACGGGTCCTCCTTGAACATGTACTCGAACGCATCGAGCAGCTTCTTGGGCGGGACCTTCCAGGCGATCAACGCGCCGGGCGCAAGCGAGGTGGACAGCATCGTCTGCCGTACCCGGCGGATCGTGCCCGCCTCGAGCATCGCGCGGATGCGGGTGATGACCGTATCGAGATCAACACCCGACAACTCAGCGATGTCTTCCAGAGGCGTTCGCGAAAAGCCAGCAATGCGGTCTTCGCTGACCTCAAGGATCTGCTTATTGATCGGATCGTCGATGCTGACGGGCACGGCATGGTCGGTGTCGGTAGGCATGCTTGAATTGTACGTCAGACACCGCGCGTTAGCCGCCGGGCTTGTCCCGGCGATGGCTTGCGGTTGCGTAATACGCCGAAGCGGCGGGACAAGCCCGCCGGCTAACCAACAGGGATCGATTTAGTACTGCATGCCATCTTCGCGGAGATGGATCATCGGCTCGAAAGGATTCTCGTAGCCCGCGTTGCGGATCGAGCCAACGAAGATGTCGTGATCGCCCTCGACGTCCATGTGGCAGACGAGTTCGCACTCCATATAGGACTTGGACGTCGCGATGATGGGCAGCTTGGAGATCACAGGCTTGATGAGCGGCTGGCCGAGGAACGGGTCGTCGCCAAGGTCCGTCTGTCCGCCGAACTTCCGGGCCAGCCGTGCGTCCGCGGTCCCGAGTTGGCATAGCGCAAACGCCCGGGACTCACTGATCAGCGGCATGATGGGCGTACCCTTCTGGATGCTGATCGAGACCATGGGCGGCTCGAAGCAGCACTGCTGCACCCAGCCGACCAACGCACCGAGGCGACGGTCTTCAAAAGCGGCGGTAAGGATGTACTGCCCAGAGGGGATGGCACCGAGTGCCGATGCGACTGCCGAGCGCTGGGCGTCGTCCATCGGGGGATAAGTCGGGTTGGCCATAACGTATTGCCCAGTAATTAGAAGCGTGTACACGATACGTCGAGTGGGCTGGGCCTGCAATCCAACCGAACGGATGATGCCGCCATTCGCAGAGGCCGAGCCAGCGGTTTGCATACACCCTACACTCACACCATGACCATTGCCGCCGCGATCTTTGACCTGGACGGGACCCTGCTGGACACGTTGACGGACCTGTGCAACTCCGCGAATCACGCACTCAAAGCCGTCGGCCGCCCGACGCATGAACGCGAGGCGTACCGCACGCTCGTCGGCCAGGGCGTCGACAACCTGTTCATTGATGCCCTTGGCCCGGAGCATCAGCACCTGCACAGCCCGGCCGTCGCGGCGTTCCACGCGCACTATGCTGACCACCGCTTCGATACCACCGCGCCCTACCCCGGTATCTGGCGGCTGCTCACCACGCTACAGGACAAGCAGATCCAACTGGGCGTGCTGAGCAACAAGCCGCACCTCGCCACGGTGGATGTCATCGATCGCTACTTCAGTGATCTGAATTGGGCGGTGGTGCGCGGCCACAAGCCGGGCACCGCGCCCAAGCCTGTGCCGACCAGTGCCCGCGAGGTGATCCAGCAGATGGGCCTAGCTGCTGAGCAGTGCGTCTACGTCGGCGACACCAAGGTCGACATGCTCACCGGCAAGGCCGCGGGGATGTTCACCGTCGGCGTGTCCTGGGGATTCCGCAGCGTAAAGGAACTCAAAGACAACGGCGCGGACGCGATCGTCGACTCGGCCGAAGCCTTGATCAATCTAATTCTCGGTATTCATTCGGACGCATCCAAAAATTGAGACGCCTCGGCCAACCCCGCCCGCCACTCCATGTACTGGTAGGGCAGGCCTTCATCGATATGCAACTGCTTTAGCCGATCCAGAAAAAGCTCGGTCTGATCCTGCTGCCAGGACTCGGTGCCTTCCTCGCAGAAGTAGACCCGACAGCCCAAGGGCCGAACCGTATGGACACTACAAAGGCCATCAATCTGATAGGAACAGGCATCTTGCAAAGGACTTTCGGAAAGCTGCTGCAGGCTGATCCCTTGGCGCTCGTTTGATTCTGGATGAACAGGCTTGCCCGGCTTGACACGCTGCAAGAACCAGGCGATTTCCAACGTCGTGACATAGAGGCGGTGCCCGTATGTCTCAAACTTGCAGCAGCGCCCCGATGCATTGCACACCGGCCGACGCTCGGCGACCGCCGCAGCCAGTTCCGCGTACAGATTGCGGATCGCCTCATCGATTTCAACGCGCCTGGCCGCGTCATGCCAGATCGCCCATTGAGATGTTAAATCGTCTGGCATACCCAAGCCTCAAGCCACTGGTCGCAAGCCTAAAGATGATCCGGATTGCTCGCCATGATCACGCGGATCTTTTCGATGGGCACGAAGTGTTCACCACGCGCATCCGGATCACGCATCCCCGGGCAGGTCTCTGAACTCATCTCCCAGCCCCTGCGGTTCTTCATGTTGGTCGACCAGAACGGCCAGGTCCGACACTGAACGGGGCGGACCGGGTAGATCGAACACATCCGTTTACCGTCGCCGTTTTCTTGTAAGAAGACACAGTCGTAGTTTCGGCCGTTCTTCACTTCCTCCAGCGTCCACCGCCCCATCGCTCGGCGGGCGTACTGCTGATGAAACGAACGCACATCCATCCCGAGGTAGTCGGCCATGGCCTGTGCTTCGTCATCATCAAACCACACAAATCCACTCGGACCCGTGCAGCAGTTGCCACACTGCGTACCTGTCTCTTATACACATCTCCGAGCCCACGAGACG
>JARFRI010000122.1 GCA_029287335.1 Phycisphaera sp.
GTCCATACCGCCTCGGAGATCGACCACGCCGCGCCCAAGTTGTCTGAGATGACCAGCGTGCAACTCGTCGAACTGCTGGGCCACCCTAACGCCTGGCACCGACACACCGCACAGCGACTGCTCGTGCAGCGAAGCGATGACGAAGCAGTGGACGCGCTCAACACCATGGCCACCACCAGCGAGAACCCCCAGGCGCGTATCCACGCGCTGTGGACGCTCGAAGGCATGGGCGACCTCACGCCACAGACCCTGCTCGGTGCCGGTGCGACCAACGACCAGCGCGTCCGCGCACAGGTGGTTCGTCTGAGTGAAGCCTACGAAGGCGAGAGCGAAGCCCGGCAGTTCGTCTCGCTGATGGACAACTACGCCAACGACTCTCCGAACTGGGCGCTGGATATGCAGCTCGCCTTGAGTGCCGGCATCCTCGCCAGCATCGACACGCCCAAGGGCTACGACGTCTTGCTAAGCGTCATCGATCGCCGAGGCGATGATAAGCTTTTCCTTGGTGCGATCGTCTCGGGTCTGCGTGGCAAAGAAGCGGTCATGCTCGCCAAGGTCAAAGACGGCCCGATCAAAAGCATGCTCGGCGGCGCACTGGTGAAAGCAACCGAGAGTGGCGACCTCACCATGGGCTCGTTGATCGCGCTCGTGGACTCGCCCGAGTTTGAAGATCAACGCAACGAACTGCTGAAGAACCTCGCGACCCAAGCGGTCGAAGGCGACAAGATCATGGTCGTCAACGAACTGGTCAGCAAGCTCGGTTCGGATGACTACACCGTTGAGAACAAGCTCGCCATTCTCGAAGGCATGGCCCAAGGCAGCCAAAGCCGAACCAGCCCGATGGAACTCGACGGCAAGCCCGAGATCTTTACCGCTTTGCAGGCCAAAGCCCCCGAAGCTCTAGCCGACCTGATCGCGTCGCTTGACGATCTGTTTGTCTACGAACGCAACGAACTCGACCCAGAAACCATCGCGCGGATTCAAGCCGGCTCGCTGCTCTACGGCGCCCACTGCTCGACGTGTCACGGCGAGGACGGCACCGGCCTGGAAGGTGCTGGCCCACCTTTGGCACCCTCGAACTGGGTCAATGCGAGCCCGAAGATGCTCGCCGCGCTCGTGCTCAACGGTGCGGAGGGACCCATCGAGGTCAACGGCAAGCTCTACGAGCCGCCGGCGATCCAAGCGGTCATGAACGGCTTCAAAAACGTGCCGATCTCTGACCAGGACATCGCCGACATGCTCACGTTCATTCGCAGCAAAGACTTCGGCAACCATAGCGACCCGGTCGACCCTGCCATCGTGACCCAGGCCCGCGCCGAATACGCCAGCATGAATGTGCCGCTATCACCGAAGGTGCTCTGGGATATCCACATTGCCGACGGCGGGCAAGACGTGGTTAAGCCCAAGCTCAAAGTGGTCCAAGCCACATGGCTCAAGAACAGCAACAGCAACCTGGTCATCACGCTGCTCGCGGTGACCGTCCCGCTGGTCCTGCTGCTGGTCGGCACGCTGTTTGGTGCAACGCTGGCCAAGCCGTAGCGACAAAATGAGAATCAAAACAAACGCCACGTGGGAGATGCCCGCGTGGCGTTTTTCGTTGGCCTACTTGTTCTTACGCTTCTTGCGTTTGTTTCGCTTCTTACCTTTGCCCTTCTTCATTTTCTTCTCGGGCTTGGGCTTGGCGGCTTTAGCGTAAGTCTTATCGACCTTCATCAACACGTCCTGACGCGTGTCGATCGCTTCGCGTATCCCGTACTTGCAGCACTGGACCATCACGAAGGGCAGGCAAACCGCACGCACCTTCGAAGGCTCGCCCGCGTCGTAGGGCCAGCCGAAGAGGATGATCGGCTTGATCGCCTCGCCGGTGATCGACCGTTCGATATCGCACGGCACCAACTGGTACCGACGATGTGTCTTGACGACATAGTCGCCGACTTGGATGTCTTCCGGCGAACGGATCCGCTGGGTCAGGGTGGTGGTTTTCATGGCATCGCTCCCACGCAACAGCGCGGTAGGGGGTTCCGGGGTGTCCGGGTGTCTCATTGAGTTAGGGATAGGAAGACGATCGTCAGCGGGTCATCGCACAGGGGCGGACGCTGATTCGTTTCCACAAAACATTGAGATGGAGGTGTGCATTTGAAGCATGTTGGTCTCCCGGGCAGACAGCTTACGAGATCGTGCAAGGCAATCAAGACCCAGCGCAGTGGCCGATGTAGATTCTTGAGATTTTTGTCACCACGTTGCCAGCCACCGCGACGGCACTATCATGGTCGATTCAGCACGAATAACAATCACCCATGAAGCGCCGCGGCTTGCCGCGCCAACCCCAGGAACACAACCATGCCCAAGCGAGCAAAAATCTCTGTCATCGGTGCAGGCGGAAACGTCGGCGCGTCCGTCGCACTCTGGTCGGCCGTCAAAGAGCTCGGCGACGTCGTCGCGGTCGATATCTCTCGCACCCTCGAAGACGGCTCCACCATGCTCCCGGTCGATGGCCGAATGCTCGACCTGGCTCAGTGTGGCCCGATGGAACTTTTCGACGCCAACATCACCGCGACCGATGACTACAGCCACATCGCTGATTCGGACGTCGTCGTCGTCTCCGCAGGCATCCCCCGCAAGCCCGGCATGTCCCGCGACGACCTCATCGGCACCAACGTGAAGATCGTCAAGTCCGTCGGCGAAAACATCAAGAAGCATGCCCCCAACGCCATCGTCATCGTCGTCAGTAACCCGCTCGACGCGATGGTCTACACGATGTGGAAGGCCACTGGCTTCCCTACCAATCAGATCATCGGCCAGGCCGGCTGCCTCGACGTCGCGCGATTCAAAACCTTCATCGCCATGGAGACCGGCTTCTCCGTTGAAGACATCAACGCACTCCTGCTCGGCGGCCACGGCGACGACATGGTCCCGCTCCCACGCTACACCAACATCTGTGGCATCCCCGTCACGCAATTCATCAGCGAAGAAAAGCTCAACGAAATCGTCGATCGTGCCAAGAAGGGCGGCGGCGAAATCGTCAAGAAGATGGGCACCTCCGGCTACCTCGCCCCCGCGTCCGGCACCGTCCAGATGGTTGAAGCGATCCTGAAAGATAAGAAACGCATCCTCCCGTGTGCCGCCTACTGCGACGGCGAGTTTGGGCTCAACGGCCTGTTCGTTGGCGTCCCGACCCTGCTCGGTGCCAAAGGCGTCGAGAAGATTATCGAGATCGACCTGGACGACAATGAGAAAGCCCTGCTCAAAGAAAGCGCCGCGCACGTCCAAGACCTCGTCGACGTCGTGAAGAAACTCGACCCGTCGCTGGCATAAAGCCTGCCGAGCGAGATCGAAGGATAAACAAACAAGCACCGCAATGGCGGTGCTTTTTCTATCGTCTCGTTTAATGAATGGGCCGATCCAGAGCACGATCGGCTATGCTGGTAGCCCTACGGGAGCCGGGAAGGACTAGCACAGGGCAATGAAGGTCAGTAGTGTCAGGATCATGATCTTCTTGCGGTGGCCCGCTTCCAGGCTGTTGAGTTTGAAGAGGGTTTCGAACATGGGGGCCGCTCCTGAACGTTGATCTGCCCAAGCATACCCCAAGCCCGTCCGATAGCCTAGTGGCAGGGCAAAAAATTCTCTAAGTCGAGTATATTAATGAGTTTGCACGGTACAACGAATGGTCTGGACGCCTGCGGGATCAGCCGGATGTGGCGTCGATACAACATGCTGGGCGTGCTCGTGGTGCTGACGGCCGCGCTTTTCAGCGGCGGGGCGGTCGGCCAGGACGCCGAGCCGCCACAACCGCCCGAACCCGCCAAGGAGGCCCCGGACGTGGGCTGGGCTGACGGCGAGGCGGCGTTTGGCTGGGTCCAGGCCTGGCTTCGCGCTGAAGCGGGGGTGCCCAAGGATGCGGACCTGCCCGACCGCTCGGTGACCGGCCTGTTCGGCTTGTACGTGACCCTCCGCGATGATGGCAAGGTCATGGGCCGGGGCCAGGCCATCCGCACCGATATCAAAGACGCCATCGACAACGCCGGCCCACCGGTCCAGCTCGCCTCCTTACTCGCCGCGGCCACCCGGCAAGCCCTTGAAGAGCTCAAAGACAAGCAGATGAAGCGGGCGATCGAGCTCAACATCGCCGACCCCGAGCTCCTCAACCTCACCATTCTCGACGCCCGCAAACGCGTCCAGCTCGACATCCAGCTCGGCCACAGCCTCGAATCCATCGTCCTCCCCGCCAGCGCACCAGACCAAGCCGTTTTCTCAACCTTCGCGCCCGGCTACCACGGCCTACGCATGGCCGGGCCACTGGCAGGCAAAGCCGACTTCGCCTGGCCCGCCATCGAGCTCTCACGCAACAACACCGCGCCACGCACCATCTTCCGGCTCATGGACCTCCAAGGCTACAACGCCGACGAGCTGCCCATCGTCGCCAAACCCGACGGCCCAGCCCTCCAGCGCTTCGCCGTCATCCACATGGTCCGCCCCCGACAGGCCCAGCCCATGCGACAGCTCACCCGAGGCAACGTCATCCTCCAAGAGCAAATCATCGACAGCCGAACCATCGCCGGCCTCGCTGAACGCATCGCACGGCACCTCGACCAACACATCATCACCGACAAACGCACCGGCGAAGAGCTTGTCCAAGGCACCTACCAGCCCTCCCTCCAGCGATACGCCCCACAATGGGCCGATGAGCGCGAAGCAGCCCTGCTCTGCTACGCACTGACCCGCCACAGCCGCGTCGCCATCGAAGCCAACCTCGCCGGCGAAGTCATGCTCGCCCGCGCCAAACGCGTCCTCCGCATCGTCGAGCAGCTCGCTCCCGCCGCCATCCCCCAGGCCCTGCCGCCCAAGCACCTCACCGCCGCGTTCCTCCTGCTCACCCTCTGTGAAACCCCCATCCGCCTGACCCCCGACCAGATCGTCCTCCGCGACCGCCTGGGCAAAGCCCTCCTCGACCTCGCTCACCCCGAGGGCGGCGGCTTCCGCATTGAACAGGACAGCGACAAACGCCTGCCCCGCGCCTCCGCCGCTGTCGTCACCGCCGCCCTGGCCACCTACTTCGACGCGACCCGCAGCAAGAGCCTGGCCCAGCCGCTCTGGAAAGTCCTCGCCGACCTGATCAAGGCCAACGAAACCCAGGAATC
>JARFRI010000029.1 GCA_029287335.1 Phycisphaera sp.
CCTCGGCACCGAGTGCATACGACTCGAGGAACACATCATCCACGCCACAGAACAGCGTGAAGCGGTCGCCGCAGGCGTTGCGCAATTCGGTAATGCGGCGGGTGTCTTCGCTGGCCTCTTTGATCGCGACGATATTTTCGACGTCGGACAGGCTGGCAAAGGTTTCGGGCTTGATATCGATGCCGTAGGACACCGGGTTGTTGTAAAGCATGATCGGCAGCTTCGTGGCCGCGGCGACGGCTTTGAAGTGGTAGATCGTCTCGCGCGGGTCGGACTTATAGACCATCGCAGGCAGGACCATCAGGCCGTCACAGCCCGCGTCTTCCGAGTCCTTGGCGAACTTGCAGGCCAGGGCGGTGGTGTACTCGGCGACGCCGGTCAGCACAGGGATCCGACCATTGACGTGCTTGACGGTGGCTCGGAGGATGTCGAGTTTTTCTTCGTACAGCAGCGAGCAGTTCTCGCCTACCGTGCCGAGCATGACCAAGCCGTGGATGCCGGACTTGATCTGAGCCTCGACGTGCTTGAGGGTTTCCTCGATGTTGACCGAGTCGTCTTCGTTGAACTGGGTGCAGGCGGCGGGGAATACGCCGCGCCAATTGCTGGCTGCCATGGTGTGTCTCCGGGTTAAGGTTGGCAAAGCATCATAGTGATATTGGATGCAATGTCAATCCGTGCGGGCCAACTTTTTTTGGTGCTCGATCATGCCCTTCACGCTTTCGCGCTGGGCCTGGATGTGCCTGGAGAGCGCTGTCAAGGCCTTGTCCAGATCCTTGTCCAACAACGCATCAAGGATCGCCCGGTGCTGGTTGACCATCGAGTCTGACGCGTCCGGCTCAAGTCCAGCGTAGTCGAAGACCGTCGCATAGTACGCGCCCTCACGCTCGAAAAAAGCCTGGATGTAGCGGTTGCCACTGAGCCCGATCCAGTATGCGTGCATGCGGTTGTCCAGCTTTGCCGGCCGACCGGGGCCGCTGAGTTGGTTGCCATCGCGGATCTCAAGCAGGAGCTTGTGATCCAACTTATCGAACGCCTCTGACAGCGCCTCACGCTCCAGCAGCTCACGCACCGCGAGGTAGTCGATCGTGTCCCTCTCAAGGTACGGCCGAACCAGCCAGCCACACCGCGGCACATGCGTTAACAAGCCCCGGCCCGCGAGTTCGCTGAACATCCGACGCACCACGGTCCGTCCGACACCGTACTGATCGGCCGTCGCCGATTCGCGTAAGTAGTGCTCGTCCTGCGTCAATCCGCGCCGGATGATCTCGCTGATAAGCTGATCCAGCAAGCTGGCGTCGTCCTCGTCCGCCGCAGCCTCGGGTAAGTCGCTCAACGCGGGCAACTGGTCATCAACAACGCTAAGCCGGCCCTTTTCGCCCCTGATGAGGATGCCCCGATCCACCAGCGACTGCACGGCCGACCGCACGGGCATCGGGCTGACATCAAACTGCTTGGCGATCCCCGAAAGCGACAGCTTGAACGGCAAGGGCTCACGCTGGGCCAGCAGCCGAAGCAGGTCACGTTCGATACGTTCGGTCAGGGTCATGGACACAAATTAGACTCACTAAGTAACAACAGACGCATTGTACGCAGTAACGACGCTCGCAAGTCACCAAACGCTACCATCATGCCATGGCCAAGCAGGGCGACAACCCCGCACCCACCGACACACCCAAGCCCATTACCCCGGGCAGCTCGGTCAAACACCTCACCGGCGTCGGCCCGGCAAGGCTCAAGCTGCTGCACCGCCTAGACATCCACACTCTCGCCGACCTCATCCGACACCTACCGGCCCGCTATGAGGATCAGTCCGCTGAAGGCGCGATCGAGGACCTTGTCAAAGACAATAAAACCGTCGGCTCGGCCCGTGGCGTCATCGAAGCCACCCGCTGGCAAGGCGGACAATACGGCAAGAAGGGCCGGTTCCTCGCCACGCTAAAGGACGACACCGGCACGCTCAGCCTTGTCTGGTTCAATGCAGGCTACCTGCGCGAAAAACTCTTCGTCGGCCATCACCTCAGCGTCCAAGGCAAGTGCAAAACCTTCAACGGCTACCCGCAGATGGCAAACCCCAAGTGGGAACTGCTCACCGAAGAAGACGCCGAAAACAAGCCCGCCCGGAATGCACGCCTGCGCCCCGTCTATCCCACGACCGAAGGGCTCACCGCCCCCATCCTCGAAGGCCTGATCAAAGAAGCACTGGACCGCGTGCTACCGATCCTCGAAGACCCGCTGCCGGCCGAGTTGACCGCGGCGCATAACATGCCGACGCTCGCCGAGGCGTTTCGGCTGATTCATCAGCCCAAGGAAGCCGACGACCACAAGGCCGCGCGGCGTCGGTTGGCGTACAACGAGCTGCTGCTCTTACAACTGGGTATCGCGATGAAGCGGGCCTACGTGATGAAGAAGCAGGTCGCGCTCAGGTTGCCCGCCAGTGATGCGATCGATAAGCACATCCGCCAACGGTTCCCGTTTGAGCTGACCGATTCGCAGAACAAGGTCATCGCCGAGATCGCGGGTGACCTGGCCAAGTCCGAACCCATGAACCGCCTCGTGCAGGGCGACGTCGGCAGCGGCAAGACCGTCGTCGCACTCTACGCCATGCTGCTGGCCGTCGCGGGAAAGAAGCAGGCCGCGCTCATGGCACCGACCGAGTTGCTTGCCGAGCAGCACTTCCGCTCCATCAGCGCGATGCTAGATGGGACTAACGTTACGCTTCGCCTAATGACCGGCAGCCAGTCAACCAGTGGCAGTAAGGAACGCAAAGTACTGCTCGACGAGATCGCTGCCGGGACCGCCGACATCGTTATCGGCACGCAGGCGCTGGTCACCGACGCGGTGAAGTTTAAGAGCCTCGCCGTGGCTGTGGTTGATGAACAGCACCGCTTCGGCGTCATGCAAAAAGCCCGGCTCAAGGAGAACGACGACCTCGACGACGAAAGCCGACGCCGCGTCCCGCACCACCTGGTCATGACCGCCACCCCCATCCCGCGCACGCTATCGCTCACGATCGTCGGCGACTTGGACGTCTCCACCATCACCGGCAAGCC
>JARFRI010000074.1 GCA_029287335.1 Phycisphaera sp.
GCCCTTCTCGACTTCGCCGATGACTTCGGGGTTGGTCTGCTCCATGTTCGCGACGCGCTTAACGACTTCGATCTGCTTAGGCCCGGGCAGGCCGGACAGGATCTCCGACGCCTTGTGAAACGCGAGGTGCGAGACGATCAACGCGATCGTCTGCGGGTGCTCATCTTGGATAAATGTCAACAGGTTCTGCGACTCGGCTTTCTGCAAAAAAGCGAACGGCGTCTTACGGACCTGCTGGCTGATCTGCTGCAGAATCCGCTCGGCATCGCCCGCGGGCAACGACTGGAACAACAGCGAACGAGCGTACTCTAAACCACCCTCACGGGCCCAACTGTGCGCGACCGCGAGGTCGTAGAACTCTTGGAGAATTTTGTCGCGGAGCTGCGGCGGAACGCCACCGGTCGATGCGAGCTCTCGGGTGATCTCTTCGACCGTCCGCTCGGACATCTGCTTCAATAACAGCGTCGCAGCGTCTTGCTCTAGCGCAAGCATCAGGATGGCCGCTTTCTGCGTACCGGTCAACTCTTCTGCTGCTGTGGTTGGATGGCTCATACTTGATTCGTCTTAGCCTGTTTCGGTTCGCTTAGTTTTGGTCGTCCGTGACCCATTTCGTCAACAGGCCACCGGCCTCTTCGGGGTTGGCACGAACAAGATCGCTGATCTGATCCGCAATCTGTCGGGCACGTAATTCATCTTCATCCAGTTCAACACCCGCCAGCGTGTTGCCCATCTCATCCACTTCACCCATCAGGTCATCATCGGTCGGCAGCGTCGGCGGCACGCCCGCGAGTTCCTCAATGGTTGGCATTTCTTCCTTGCGCGTCGCTCGGCGGACCATGTAGAACATCAAACCGAACGACATCAGCGCCAGCCCGCCCAGGATCCCGTACTCGGCCATGCCCGATGACACCACCGAACCCAACCCGCCGCTCACACCTGCAACCGCTGGCTCAAGGTAAGCCTGGTCGTAGACCATCTCCACACTGATCTGCCCCGGCTGCATCTGTTCGTCACTGGACACGATCTGCGGCTGCACGACCTTGGCGATCTTCTCTTCTTCCTTCGCAATGATCGGCTGAAGATCCTCATCGCTTGGCGCATCACCCTCAGGGTTCTGAGCCTTGAAGATGCGAACGTAGTAGCTGCGCGGCACGACAACCGACACGTTGATCTTGCGGATCATGTTGCCGGCCAGCGTTTGCAGGGAGTCCTTGGTCAGTAGCGGCGAGTTGAACTGCTCCGTCGTCCGACTGGTGGTCTGTTCGGTACCGCTGCCACCCCCGCCATCGATCGAGCTGCCGACGTTGGGGCGGATACCAGGCTCGCCGGCATTGGAAACATTCCTCGAAGAGGTCTCTTCCGTCTCCGACAGCGCGATCGGTTCTTTGCCGTATTCCCGCGATTGAATCTGCTCACGCACGACCTGACTAGTCACGATCTTGACCGCGACCATCACGCCTTCCCACGAGCGGAGCACCTGCTCGATTTTCTGCTTATGCAATCGTTCGTTGGCCAGCGTCGCTTCGACATTGGCGATCGCGTCAACTTCGTCGGCGTCGGCGGCAGTGAAGCTACGGCTGTTGGTTGTGTCTGAAATCGTGACGAACTGTTCCTGTAGGCCCGCGACGGCCGAGGACACCATGTGGATCATCGTGTCGGCCATCTGCCGAGAGACCTTGCTACCCGAACGCATCGTGACCATGACGCTGGCGGACGGATCGACGTGAGTGACGCCGAAGCCGTTGGCCTCGGGCTTATCGAGGATGACCGACGCCGACTCGACGTTCGGAAAACTGCCGATGACTGCGGAGAGAAAATGGCCCTTGGCCAATAGGTACTTGCGGTTCTTGTCGGTGCTGCTGTCCATCCAGCTTGTGCCGTCTTTGGACAGGATCTGATCAAACGCGGAGTATGCATTGGGGTTGAGACGACCGCCCCGGCCCAGAGAACCGACCGCCTTGTGCAGGTCATCTTTTGCGACCAGCAATTCGCCCCCAATGACTTTCGTCGTGATGCCGTCGGCCTCAAGAATGGTGACGGCTTCGGCGGTCGTGCCTGTCGTGATGCCGTCAACGGGCACCATGTCGGCCGAGCCGCCCCAGTAAACCAGCATGCTGCCGACCAGCAGCATAATGACCACCAACGAACCGATGAGCCAGCGCGTCGCAAAGCTCATCCCGTTGAGTTGGGACTGGATCTGTGTCAGGTTTCGTTTAAGGAATTCCATGCTCGGCCTCCATGCCGTAGGCGGTTTTGCCGCTAAGTCTTGAGGCTTGTGTCGTGAGGCTTGAGTTCAGAGCATCCTGCTCAAGTCTCAAGCCGCAAGCCTCACACCTTGATTACACCCGAATCTGCTTGACCTCTTCGTAAGCGTCCATCAGCTTGTTGCGCACCTGCAGCAACATCTCGAAAGCGACATCAGCCTTGGCCTTGGCGTTGAACACGGTCGCCGGGTCGTTGCGTTGCCCGGTTGCCAGGTCGGCAATCGCGGTCTCTGCTTCTTCTTGCAGGCGATTGACTTCCTGGATGTTCTGCATGAGCACCTGCTTGAAACCTGGTCCCTCCAAAGGTTTCTGCGCACGCTCCATGCTCACGCCCTGGCCAGGGGTGATGCCTTTTGTCGGGATGAGACCCAGTGGATCGGTCATAACGAGTTGCTTCTAATCGCTTGGCTAAACGCCATCGCAATAACCTACGCCAGCAGGCGTAGGGATGTTTGAATCATCGACTTAGTGACCTCTGCGGCCGCAATGTTTGCTTCATAGGCACGGGACGCTTCGAGCATATTGACCTGCTCCATCATCGGATCGACGTTCGTGGTCTTGATATACCCCTGTTCATCCGCGGCGGGGTTGGTCGGGTCGTATTTCTGTTTGAAGTTCTGATCGAGCATGATTTCTTTGACATGGACGCCGCTCGCGTTACCCGTCGAGGGGTCGCCCTGCGCGAACACGGTGATGCGGCGCTTAAACGGATTGTTCTCGCCGTTGGCGTCGAAGTGCGCGTGCTGGTTCGCGATGTTGGCCGAGATCGCCTGAGCGCGGGTGCGCTGGGCGACGAGGGCCGAGGTCGAGACGTCAAGTGCTCCAAACATGTTCTGAGCTTTCAGCGATCAGCATTCGGCTATCAGCCATTTCTTATCATTGCTTTCGCCGGCTGATAGCTGACGGCCGAAAGCAGATCATCTTCTAAACACGTTCGCGGATCGCGGTCCGCAATAAGTCAAATTGGCTCTTCAAGAGCTCAACGCTGGTGCGATGGGCCAGTGCGTTTTCGACCAGGTCCTGCATCGTGCGTTCCACATCGCGGTTGTTCTGGTCGTGGAACAGGATGTTTTCATTTAACTGCTCGGGGTGGAAGTCCATCTGACCCCGTTTCATGCGAACCTGCCGAGAACTGCCCAGCTCAAGTTCCCGCCGCATCCCATTGGGCTTGCGCGAGCGCTGATCCATTGCATCGCGGAGCTGGGACTGAAACTTAACCGGGTCCAGGTCCGTCGGCTTGTAATACGGTGTCGAGAGGTTCGCCACGTTATTCGCGATCATTTCCTGCCGAGCGCCGGTGAATTGCACCATGCGCTCCAAGACAGGCATCGATCCGTAGGTGAACATCCCCTTGATCACTTCGTCGTCTCCGTGTGATTGGGCGAAGCCGGGTCACGCCAGCAACCGCCGCCAAGGATAGGCAAGCAATCGTCGTACCCCGATTCAACATGAACCGCTTCACTGCGAATACAAGCGTTCTCGCTATACGCGACCGCGCCGAATGCGCAGCCACCGCGCAAGAGTTGCGCGATCTCGGCAGCATCTGCGCGGTTCAAGTTCTGATCAGACCGACTGAGCAACGAGATTCTGCTCCTTCCACTTCTTGAGCTTGAGACCGAGGGTGCGAACGCCGATGCCCAGCGCCTGGGCGGTGCGGGTCCGGTTGCCGCTGAATCGACCAAGGGCACGGATCACTTCTTCTCGCTCGATTTCTTCAAGCGATCGCAGCGGGCCGCCCATATCCGGCGAGGCCGAGGCCATCGGCGGCTGCAACGGCGGGCTACCCGCGAGCGTGTTCATCGAAGGCGGTGCTGCAGACTGATGCACTAGAGGCGTCGCGTTGCCGCGCGGCATCAGCCACGGCTGGATTAAGCCACCCTCAATGACCGGCCCCCGACACAACACACTCGCCCGTTCGCAGATGTTCTGCAACTCGCGAACGTTGCCCGGCCAGTGGTATTCCTTAAGAAGCGACAACGCTTCCTCATCAAACCGTTTCGCCTCGCGACCTTCGCGCTGAGCCGTCATCGATATGAAATGCTCAGCCAAGAGCGGCACATCCGCGGAACGGCTTCGCAGCGGCGGGATCGCGATCGGCAGCACATTCAATCGGTAGTACAAGTCCTGCCGGAATGAACCATCCGCAACCGAGCGCGTCAGGTCACGATTCGTGGTCGCCACCACACGCACATCCACTTTCATGGACGTCGATGAGCCGACACGCTCAAACTGACCTTCTTGCAGCACACGCAGCAGCTTGGCCTGGAGTTGCGGGCTCACCTCGCTGATCTCGTCAAGGAGTAGTGTCCCGCCATCGGCCAACTCAAATCGGCCTTTGCGAAGCTGGTCCGCGCCGGTAAACGCGCCGCGCTCGTGGCCGAATAATTCAGACTCCAGCAGTGAACTGGACAACGCCGCACAGTTCAGGCAGAGCATCACCTTGTCCCGGCGTTGGCTATGGGCGTGGATTGTGCGGGCAACCACTTCTTTGCCTGTGCCTGATTCGCCTTGGATGAGGACGGTGCCGGAGGACAATGCGACCTGGCGGATCTGCGTCGCCAAGGAACGCATTGGGCCAGAACTACCTACCAGTGCCGGACCAACCACGCGATCGGCGCGATCGACTTTAAGTGCGGCATTTTCTTTACGCAGCGCACGGTGTTCGACTGCACGCTTGACGACGACGACAAGCTGATCACCTTCGAAGGGTTTTTGCACGAAATCAAACGCGCCGTGTTTCATCGCTTCGACCGCATCACCAACCGTGCCATAGGCCGTCATCAAGACAACCGGCAGATCGCTGTCCGCTTCATTGAGGTGCTGAAGCAGTTCAAGCCCGGTCATCTCCGGCATTTTCAGGTCGGTCACCACGACAGCGGGTTGATGCCGGGCGAGTTTGGCGACGGCGTCCTTGCCGTTGCTCGCAACCACGACGGTGTAGCCCGCGCGTTGCAGGGTCGCCCCCACGCTGTCGCGCATCATCTGCTTATCATCAACGACCAGAATCTTGGTACTCATAAGGCCTCCTGCAGCACGTTTTCGGTGCCCGCGGATTGTTCTTGCTCATCGGGATCGGGCAGTGACAACGCAAAGACCGCACCACCACGCCCCGGCTCACGATGTACCGCGATCGACCCGCCATGCGCATCCGCGATGCGATGTACGATCGCCAGGCCTAGCCCGGTGCCGGTACTACGCGTTGTAAAAAACGGGTTGAAGATGCGATCCAAGCAGTCCTCCGGCACGCCCGGCCCGGTGTCAGCCACACGCATCTCCACGCCAACCTCGTCTCGTACCACATCCAACGTCAGCACACGCGGCTCGGACTCGGCCGACATCGCATCCACCGCGTTTCGCACGAGATTTAAGAGCGCCTGCTGAATCAAGCCCGCGTCGGCATATACCGTCAACGGATCACGGCCGAGGTCTTTACGCACGACATGAACCTTCGCCTGATCAATCCCAGGCCCGTTCGCGGCGATCACCCGATCAAGCAGCTCCGTCGCGTTCAGCATAACCCGCTCCGGCTCGGTGCCTCGCGAAAAGCTGAGTACATCGTTGACGATGGCGCTCATGCCACGGACCGCCGAAGCGATCTTACGAACATTACCCAACGCCTCGTCGCGCGACGATAGGTTTTCATCTTGAAGGTCTTCCGCAGCCATCCCCGCGTAGAGCTGAATCGCGGCGAGCGGATTGCGGATCTCATGGGCGATGCCCGCCGCCATCTCGCCCAATGCAGACAAGCGACGCGACCGTTGAACCTGAGCATTAGCACTGTTGAGCTCGCGTCGTAAGCGGACAACCTCGCCCTGCAATCGCTCGTGGCTGGTTTGCAGTCGTTCGGTAACCGCGCTGTACGCCTCGACGATCTGCGCGAGATCATCGAGCCGAGGATCGTCGCCGCGATTGGCTGGGACTGCGTTAATTTCGGGCTGGGCTTGCTGCGTCATCGGCATCCATCAACCCCGCTGCTCAGTGAACTTTGGCGATGAGACAGGTGCGGCTTTTCCGTAGGCCCCAGCGGCCGCGACGGCACCAGCCGCCTGACGGATTTGGCCACCCACTTTGTCACGAGCCGCTTCGAGATCGGCCTTGCCCTTGTCGTCGGTCGCGATGATCGACTCGAGCAGCACACGAACCTCTTCAACCATGCTGCGCATCTGCTCGCCCATCTCACCGGACGCCTGATCAGCGATCGCGGCGATTCTGCTTCGATATGGCGCAAGAGATGAGGATACCTGCCCCAGCCCATCGATTAGCCGCTGGCGCTGAGCTAACAGCGACAACAACTGATCCGTTTCGCCATTGGCGATCAACGCGTCCTGCTGCTCGCTGTGTGATTTGAGTTCACGATAAAGATCACGCTGCTTTTGTAAGAGCGTGAACACTTCGTTCGATTCGTCTGCTGTCGATAGGTTTGTTTGCGGTGTCATCCTGACCCCTAATTGATACGTTGCGTCCTGCTTCGCGGCCACAGGTTCGTGCAGCCAATGGTTTTATCGGCCTGTCAGGATTTGCGCGTGAATTATGAGTGAGCGCAAAGACTGCGCGTTTAATCCGGTGTGGGCACGCCTGCGGTCGACGCACCCTTATCGAAGAGATCCAACTGCGTCATCCACTGCAGCCAGTCGTCCCAGCGCTCCCTAGTCATCAATGAGTCCGCTCGCCGAAACGCACCCTCGGGCATCTGATTAAAGAGCTCGATCGCTCGTGCGTGCGCTGATCGCGCCGCTTCGTACTGCTCAAGCTCTGCTCGGGCATTCATGATCTGCACCCACCCGACTAACGCAACGGGGTGGTCCTGGTACCGACTCACGGCGTTGAGGTAGAACCCAATCGCCGTCTCAAAGTCACCGCGCTCAAACGCGCAGTCGGCCATGTAGAAGTGCGCGTTACGGAAGTATTGCTGCTCCAATTGCGTCAGCGAGTCCGGATGCCACTTCTCCAGTTCAGTGATGACCATGTGGTAGTACATCAGCGCGTCGGCGAGCCGCTCGGTACGTGTTGCAAGCATCGCGAGCCGCTCGGTCTCGGTCCGTGCCTGCTCAGCTTGTTCGATCAGGCCGGTCGCACTAAGCCGGAGGCTATCCGCAAGCATGTAACGCAGCGTCGGCATTTCACGCTGATACCCTTCGTCTTCGCTGTGTTGATAGCGTTCGACCGCCCCACCCTCGTCGCCGAGAACCTCGATCGCGCGGGCGTAGAAACGTGGATCATCTGCCCCACGCTTGTAAAACAACTTGCCCAGCGCGACCAACGCATCGTGGTAGTACGGGCTGTCCGGCCCGATCGACGGGTGGTCCTGCAGCACCGAACGGAGCAGCTTCTCCGCCTCACCCCACCGCTGCTGCGCGGCTAGGCCCTGGGCCATCGGGACGTACGATTGCTTGGCAAACTCACCTTGAGGCGAGTCCTCGATGATCTGCCGCAGCCGCTGAACCGCAGAATCGAACTGCCCCTCAGCCAGGAGCGCTTGAGCAATACGGAACGAAGCCTCTTCGCGGCGTTCCTGCCTGTCACTTGTCTCAAGGAAATCGGCATAGACCTCTGCGGCCTGCTTCCAGAGCTGGGCCTTTTCATAGCTTAGCGCGGCATTCCATAGCGCGTCGCCGTGATCGTCGGTGGTGTGCGTCAGCTCGGACGCCTGCCTGCGGTAGTAGTCGCCGGCCTGCTCGAAAGCGATGGCGGCTTCCTGATTGTGAATCCGCCTCGCCTTTAGACTCGGGTCTTTGCCGGGCTCGCTGTCGCCCGGCGTCAGGGCCTGAGCCTGCGCCAGCGATTGCTCGCCGAGCTTTTCGTAGATCGAAGCAAAGGCGAGGAGCGTCTGCGCGCTGAGGTCAGGAGCCTCTAGCGGTTCATATACTTTGAGAAGCTCGAGGGCCTCGTTGTAATGGCCACGGCTAAACTCACGCTCGACATGGATCGTACGAAGGTAATGCGCGAGCTGCTCGCGACGGCCGTCCCAAGGCGGGAGTTGCTCGGCGAGGATTCGTTTGACTCCGCGATCAAACCACTTCAACGCTTCGGGGAAACGGTTGCCCCGGTTGGCCTCGGTATGGCCCAAGCCGATGAGCGCGTCGATGGAGGACGGCCCCATCTTGTCGCTTTCATAGGCCTGGCGGTAGTGGCTGTAGGCCTGCTCAAACGCACCAGACATGCCCTCGGCAAGAACGATGTCGCCAAACGCGACCATGATGCGCGGATTCAGTGGATCGCCTTCGGGAAGGTGCTCCTGTGCTTTTCGCAGGTAAAGCCTGGCATTTTCGAGCTCACCCTTTAACGCGTATGCCTCGCCAAGCCGAACTTTAAGCGGTGCGAGCTCACGCTCACTGGCTCCGTCATAGCCCAGCTTCAACAAACCCCCTTCAATCACCAAGCCAATCACACCATTAGGATCATCGGCCTGCAACATCCGCTCGCACTTAAGCGACATCACCCAGATCTGCCCGGATCGCTTGGCTTGCTTATTTTTCTCTTTTGTGAGCTCCTCTTCGTAGCGTGCAATCAATCGTGCCATCGATTGCGAAACAGGGTCCGGATCGGTCATGATCCGCCGCTCAATCAAGTCGCGTACCAGCCGGTAGCGTGGCGGATCGAGGTTCAACGGCATCCGGTCGACGATCTTCAGTGCCGACTCGTCTTCGCCCAGCGCCGCAAGGGTTTGTGCGTATCGACGAAGGGCCGGGGGCGGCAAGTCTCGGCCAAGCTTCTCTGATTCGCGGTAATTCTGCTTGATTTTATTGAGGTTTGCGACGCCCACCGGCGTGGTGATGCCCTGCCAGACCGACTTGTCGATCTGCCTGAAAAACAAGTCGCCATAGAGCTGCTTGGCGTGTGCTTTGACCGCATCATCAGAGAACTTTTCAAAGAGTTCGTCCTCGGCCATCTTGTTGAGTGTTTGCTCAGCCTGCTCGAGCTCGCCCGCTAGCAGGTGTACCTCGACATCTGCTAGCACGCCTTCAAAATCCGGCACGCTGTACTTCGGCAGCGCAAAGTAAACACCGATCAACAACAAGCCCAGCCCCAGCAATAACACGGGGATCTGCCAGGCCTGAGACCACGCCAATTCCGATGCACCAATCTCTAGTGGATCGGTGTCGGCGGACAGGTCTTGTACTTGGAGATCTTCACTGGCCATAGGTCAATTTCCCTCCGATTGATCAGAGGGATCGGCTTGGCTGCGACCCGCGCTCGCTGGTGGATCGAGCAGGGTCTTGATTTCTTCGACGGTGTGCCCTTTACGAAGCCGAAGGATCTTGCCAAGCCGGGTGAACACGGCTTCGTCATAGAGCCGATGCCCGCCGGGGGTCCACTCCGCCTCTTGGATCAGGCCCCAGCGGGTGTAGTTGTGCAGGGTCTGCCGGGTCAGGCCGGTATGCCGAGCAAGCTCGCCGATACGGTAGCGCTTGGGCGGCGCATCGTGTGGGCCTTGTGTCAGCCAAGCCAAGTTGTCGCCGGTGAGTTGAGCCATGGGCGCGGTCCGTCGCGTGAATCGTTTTCGTCGGCGTCCTTGCCGAACTTCAGGGGGCTGCTTGTCGTATCGTCAAAGCGTCAAAGTTGGCTTGATTCATCGCGCAGGATGTGTTGCAGTCAGTGATCGACCGTCCACGTTCTTACGGACGGTGTCACATTGAAATGCTTGATCGATAGACGACGCTAGCTCGCCGCGTTCTTGGCTCGGCGTTGCAGTTCCGCATCAATGAAGCCCTGCAGGTCGCCATCGAGCACCTGCTGAGGGTTGGGCTGCTCGTAGTTGGTGCGGTGGTCTTTGACGCGGTTGTCGTAGAAAACGTAGCTGCGAATCTGTGAACCCCAGCCGCGATCGACGCTGCCGCCGGTCGCAGCATCCTTCTCCGCCTGCCGTTTTTCTTCTTCGATCAACTCAAGCTTGCCGCGAAGGATTCGCATCGCGATCTTCTTGTTCTGCTCCAGCTTACGCTCGACCGAACAGACGACCATGATCGGGCTGGCCATGTCCGGCGTCTTGTAGACCAGCCGGACCGCCGAGGCGACCTTGTTCACGTTCTGCCCACCGGGGCCGGACGAACGTGCAAAGTTGGTTGCCTCAAGGTATTCCTCATCGACCACAGGCCCGCCGGTGTCGGGGAACTCGGGCACGACATCGATGGTGCAGAAGCTGGTCTGCCGCTTGCCTTCTGCATTGAACGGGCTGACACGGGCCAAGCGGTGCGTGCCGCGCTCGGTCGAGAGGTAACCAAAAGCCATCGGGCCCTTGATGTAGAGCGAGACTTCCTTGATACCCGCCTCGGTGCCGTGCGTCTTGCTGTACTCGCTGACGTCCCAGCCCGACTTTTCGCAGTAGTAGAGGTACATCCGCATGAGCATCTCGCACCAGTCGTCCGCCTCGGTTCCGCCGGCCCCGGACTGAATCGTGAGATAGCAGTTGCGACCGTCGTACTTACCTGACAACAGCGAAGCGGTTTCGAGCTTGTCCAGATCTTTGTGCAGGCCGTTGATCTGTGCATCGACTTCTTCACGCGTGCCCTGGTCATCCATCTCCTGGGCCATATCCCAGAGCACCTGCGTATCCTCAATTTTCGCCGCGACTTCCTGCACCGGCTCGATACGGGCTTTGATACTTTTTAGCTCGCCGATGATCTCATTGGCGGTGTCCTGGTTGTCCCAGAAACCGGGCTCGGCCATCTTGGCTTCAAGCTCCTTGAGTCGTAGGGCTTTTTCTTCAACGCGCATAGAGTCAAGCATCGCACTGATGCGATCTTGGATCTCTTCTAGGATGCCGGGGATATTTTCGTGCTGCATAGAACGCGGGATTGTACCGCAGCGCGGCCGAGGTGTTACTCTGCTATGGATCGCTCCAGCCAAGCCCGGCGGACGGTCCAGCCGCGCCAGCCGTCGAGTTGCTCATCTAACTGCTCCGTCAAATGAGCGCGGAGATCGGCCAACTCGTCGCCAAGGCTGTAGACCCTGGGCTGCGATTCGCCGGCTTGGATGAGCTCTCGCCCCTCACGCTCGTACCAGACAAGCTCGGGCTGGATACGCGAACGCGATGACGGTACTTCCTGGCCATACCGCGATGGTCGATTGGCCACTTCTTCCGGCATGTTTGTCGTCAGATACACAATTGCTGGCAGCGCATCAGGCCCGAGCGATTCGAGGTAGGCCAAGTCGATCGCCCCCGCCTCGCCGCCCATCTCCTTGCAGTGACGCACGTTGTAGCCCGCGATCAACGGATCAAACGGCACAAAGCTGCACACCCACAACACCGCGATCCCCCAACCCATCGCCCAAGCGGTGAGCCAAGTGTTGTCACGCGACCGCGCGATCCGCCAAAGCAGCAGCGCCAAACAACCCGCAACCATGAGCATCCACACCCCCGCCGCGACGCGAAGCCGAGTCAAGGTGAAGACCTCGACGTAGGCTTGCAGTCGCCACGCTGCCGAAGCGACAAGCACGATGTTCTGCACGATCCAAATCAGCACCAGCCAGACCGCGAGCTTGCTGCGCTGTGCGATGCCGCCGGGTCGAAACACCGCGAGCACCAGCGCCGCCGCAAGGATCGCCGTCGCGATCAGCGGGTATGCGCCGCGCTGTGCATACTCGGCATAACTCATCCCCTCGGGCAGCTCCGACCCCAGCACGAGATACCGACTATCCAGCACAAGCTGCACCGCGAACACCACATTCATCGCAATCAAACATCGCACGATCAAGCTCTGCACCCTGCCCGAAAGCCATACCTTCATTTCGCTTGTTTTGGAAGGCTTCTGCTCGATCGGCTTGACGGCCAAAGCATCTCCATACGATGCCGCCTCGACATCTTCACGCTTGTGCTCAGCAAACTGATGGACCGGATGGTCTTCGCCGTAGGTGCAGTTGTGCGCTTGACCGGGCCGTAGTCTTCCGTACCACCTTCTGCGCAGCCGACCCATATCCGATCGATACCGAAGCAGACCCCAGCAAAGAATCCCTGCGAGATACCAGATGAACAGGCGGGTGTACGTCACGCGTTCTGAGAGGTTGGCAAAAAAGTCCGCCACGTGATCCCATCCATTCCCCATCCATTGCTGCACCACGGGGTTTGCCAGTGCAAAGAGCCCGATGAAGATCAGGCTCAATACCAGCGGGATAACGATTCCCAGCACACCCCAAAAGAGCTTGAGTACTGCCATGGCCCGGGTGGTCATCGCGACCGCGCGGCGTTGCCAACGGTTCGCAAGCCTACAATCGATGATCGGCCGAAACCACACCATCACCCATGCCGTGACCAGCCTGGCCAACCAACCCCATCCAAAAACTCGGCCACGCCTTGCGTCACGCGACACCATGGCCAAGGTGCTCAGCATGATCAGCGACAGCACGATCGCGATCGTCCCCGGCTCCAGCACCAGCGACACGCAAAGCCCAAGGGCCAGCAATACCAACGCCCAACCCAAGGCCCATCGCGGACCGAACAATGCCGCACGGCCGTTTCGCGCCAGCATCAACAACAAGAGCCATGCGACAAACCCGCCGAGCGTCCAGCCAATCACTTCATCGTAAAACAAAAAGTCCGCCAGCGCGGCCGAGAGCAGCGATACCCCCGCGACTATCGGCAAACCAAACCGCCACCATCGATTGACTAGGGACATGAGACGCACCACCACGCCGGAGAAGAACACCACCAAAGACTGCTACGCCCACCTCGACACAAAGGTTGCACCGTGGCCAAAAAGAATCACGCAACAACCGCCGCAATCGCGTCGCATAGCCTGTCAAGATTACTCGGCGTGATACCCGCAACGTTGATCCGACCTGAACCGACGATGTAGATCGCGTGCTCGGCTTTGAGCTTAGCGACTTGATCTTTGGTTAGGCCTGACATGGTGAACATGCCGTTTTGCTGCTCGATGAAGCCGTTGCCGTTCGCGTTGAGTTGAACGCCTCGGCTATCGAGGGCTTGGCGTAGGTTGGTACGCATGCCGTTGATTCGGCTTCGCATCTGCGTCAGTTCGCTGAGCCATTGGTCGGTCAGGCTCGCGTCGCTGAGGATGTGCTCGACGACCAACGCACCGTGGGCCGGCGGATTGGAATAGTTGCGACGGACCGCGGTCTTAATTTGGCTTTGCACATTGGCGGCCTGGCTTGGGTCGGCGGCAACAACGGTCAAAGCACCGACGCGCTCGCGGTAGAGGCCGAAGTTTTTCGAGTAACTCGAACAGATCAAGACCTCGTCACAGATATCAAGCACCGCGTGCAATCCAGCGGCGTCTTGCTCAACGCCTTGCGCGAAGCCTTGATAGGCGAAGTCGATCAGCGGCAGCGCACCCTTGTCTTTGACGAGCGTGGCGATCGCTTGCCATTGCTCGGTCGTCGGGTCGACCCCGGTGGGGTTGTGGCAGCAGCCGTGCAGGAGGACGACATCGCCGGGCTTGACCGCGCTGAGCGCTTCAGTCATCGAATCGAAGTCAAGTGTGTTGGTCGCGCTATCGAGGTAGGCGTAGCTCTGCGTGGGCAGGCCCGCGGCTCGGAAGATGTCGTGGTGGTTGGCCCAAGTCGGATCGCTGAGCCAAAGCGTCGTGCCCGTATGGTTATTGGCGAGGTAGTCCCCCGCGACGCGGAGCGCGCCGGTGCCGCCGGGGCATTGGAAGGTCACGGCTTGGCCGTTGGTGACGAGGTCGCTGTCCTTACCGAAGAGCAAGTCGCGGGTGGCCTTGCCGTATCCCGGCGAGCCGTCGATGCCGAGGTATGACTTGGTCGGCTCGTTATCGAGTAGCCAACGCTCGGCAGCGGTGACGGCCGCGAGAGTCGGGGTCTTGCCCTGCTCGTCTTTATAAACGCCTACGGCGAGGTTGATTTTGTCGGGGTTGGCATCGGCCTTGAAGGCCTCGGTCAGGCCGAGGATCGCGTCGGGGGCGGCGGGCTGGATGGACTGGAACATGGTGCGGCTCTGGTCGTGTGATAGTGGAAGCAATCAGACAGCGTAGTATCGCAAAGATCGCGGGGCAACGCGATGGGCAGAAGCAAGTAAAATCGCTGGTTAGCCGGCGGGCTTGTCCCGCCGATACGCGGATGACGATGGATCGAGCGGCGGGACGAGCCCGCCGGCTAACACACCTGTAAACCAAGAGATTTGCTATGGAAACTGTACGACTGGGACTCATCGGCTGCGGCGGCGCAATGGCCCGCTTTCACGAGACCTATTTCAAAGACGTCCAAGGCCTGACCTACGCGGCCTGTACCGATATGAAGCGGGAAGCCGCAGAAGAGTCGGCCGAGAAGCATGGCTGCAAGGTCTTCGACTCGGCAGAAGAGATGATCGACTCGGGCGAGGTGGACCTGATCCTGATCGCCACGCCCCACTTCACCCACCCGATCTTCGCACAGCGCGCGTTTAGCAAAGGCATCAACGTCATTACCGAGAAGCCCCTGGCCGTGACCGCTCATGATGGCCAAGCCACGATCGACGCGTTCGAGTCCGCACGCAAGGCCAAGAGCGACCTCATCTTCGCGGGTATGTTCCAGCAGCGCACGTTTGCGACCTGGTCGGCCGTGAAGCGGCTTTGCACCGACGGCAGCATCGGCGAGATCATGCGCGTCAACTGGACCATCACCGACTGGTTCCGCACGCAGACTTACTACGACGCCGGCGGCTGGCGCGCGACGTGGAAAGGCGAGGGCGGCGGCGTCCTGCTCAACCAGTGCCCGCACAACCTGGACCTGCTGTGCTGGTTCGTCGGTCAACCCTCGCGCGTCACCGCGCTGGCCGAACTGGGCAAGTACCACCACATCGAAGTCGAGGACGACGTCACCGCGATCCTGCAATGGCCCAACGGCGCGTCGGGCACGTTCATCACGTCGACCGGCCAGACGCCGGGCATCAACCGCCTGGAAATCGTCGGTAAGAACGGCACGCTGATCGCCGATCTCATGCCCGGCGACGAAAAGCACACCCTGACCTACTACCGCACGCACGAGCCCGTGGACGAGTTCACCAAGAACTGCCCCGAGCGTTTCGCGGAGATTCCCGCAGACAAACTGGTGATGACGCCCGCCGACGGCGACAAACGACCCAACCACCAACGCATCGTGCAGAACGTGGTCGATACGGTCCGCTTTGGTAAAGGCCAGGACAACCTGCTCACACCAGCGCCGGAAGGATTATTTGGTTTGGAGCTTGGCAACGCGATGCTGATGTCGGGCTTGAAGTCGTCACCGGTTGCGTTGCCGATGCCTGCCGAGGGCGAACTGAGCCGCAAGGCCTACGCGGACATGATCGTCCACCTGGGCGAGACCTCGACGTTCAAGAAGAACGAGGTCAAGGAAAGCAAAGCGGACATGGGCAGTTCGTTCTGATATTTAAGATATAGCGATTGATTTATCAATGAAGCGCCGCGATTCATCGCGCAACACAGCAACCCGCGGCGATTCATGTCACGCGGTGACCACTTCGTCCATTAACGCATCATGCGCTTCGCAAGGCAGCTCATCGGCCATTTGTTCATTGAAACAAACCCCGACTTTGTACGTCGCCGGGTGCTGGGCGAGGTAGCGGTCGTAGTAGCCCCCGCCCTGGCCCAGACGCTGCCCGGTGCGTGTGAATGCCAGCCCCGGCACGATCGTCACGTCCGGCGTCTCTTCAAAAGGCTCGTGCGTCGTCGGCTCGGGGATCCCAAACCGCCCGGGAGCAAAGTCATCCAGCCCACGGATCACCACCGGCTGCATCACGCCAGGCTCCGCCAACACCCGTGGCACCGCAACCACCTTGCCCGCCGCTAGCAGCACCGCGATCAACTCATGCGTCCGCACCTCGCTCCCGCTAGAGACGTAGATAAAAACACTGCCCGCGTGTTGGATGTGCTCGATCGACAGGGCCAGCCGTTGTAGCTCAGCAGACCGATCAACAAGCTGCGTGGCCGGGATGGCGTCGCGCAGGATGCGGTAGTGCTTACGAAGCGCGGTCTTATCCATCGACTCGGGCATGACTAATCCTGATGGGCATATAACGATAACTCTTCCACATCCGCTTCGTGCTCAGCGTTTGGATCGATTCGCAAGTAATTCTTTAACAGCGCGACCGCCACATAAATCACCGGCGTGTCCAACGCGGCCACCGCAAACTTAAACGCATAACCCGTCAAGATCAGCGTGATCAACAGGCTGGGCACATGCGTATCCGCGTCGATCATCTCCTTGAGACCGCCGACCTGGTACGTGATCAGAATCACCGCGACCGTATCGACGACCTGACTGATCATCGTCGAGCCGTTGTTGCGTATCCAGAGGTGCCTACCCTTGGTCAGGCGTTTCCAGAAGTGGAACAGATGAACATCGACGAACTGGGCCGCGAGGTAAGCGAGCATCGAAGCGGTCACGGCCCCAAACGCCAGCGTTCGGATTTCAAAAAACGCAGGCGACTCGGTGCCCGGCAACACGCCAGCGATCCATAGGATGAACATGACCCAGAGGTTGAGGATCAGCCCGACCCAGACGACAAAGTTGGCTCGGCGGCGGCCATAGAACTCGGAGATCAAGTCTGTACAGAGGAACGTCAGCGGATAGGGCAGAACGCCGACTGCCAATGCGAAACTGATCTTCCCCCACGTGCCCCACTGCCAACCCGCTTCGCCGCCCATACTCGCGAGCACGATAAAACGGCTGATGCCCAGGATATTGAGCATTGCCAGCGTGCCGAGGAACAGGCCAGCCATCACGAGGAACACGCGCTCACGTCGGCGGTGCAACACGGCGGCGGGGACGGGTTTAAGGCCATCAAACGCGCTAGACATGCACGCAGTGTAGGGCATCTGATTCCGTCTGATATGGGTTCAGATGTTGCTTTGTCGCATCATCCGACACGACCGGTGGATCAAGGTATTACGTAAACGCCTTGATTTAAACGCGCTACGAATCGTTTGGGCATTGAGCCAGTTCTGTGGCTGACTTGCTGCATGCGAGTCGTCGCCAGCGGCAACCTGACCGTCGAACTGATCCGCGCCCAGCGTTTCGATGTCGCCTGCCAAAATCACGTGGTCCGACATGACCAGGTAAACCAGGCTTGCAACAGCCACGCTCAACACGAACTAACGCAGCGGTGCGATCGCGTGGAGCTGAGTCCGCAGACGCTGGCCAGTGACCCATGGGCGGTTGATACCGTACGTGCCGACGCGACGCCTAGGCCGGTGGTTGAAACAGATCAAACAAACCTGCCCGACGAACTGCCCGTTGAGCCTAAGCGGCTTTCACCAGTGGTTGGCTCGCCAGCCTTGGCGGGGCTTGGTGCGGCGTGGGTTGTGCCGGGCACATTGTTAGATGTGGTGGCCTGAGCTATCTTCCCAAGGTATGCCACCGCCCCACCGACGAACACCCGCTCAGCGCATCAGCCGACATCGACGAACACGCATACGCGTCGATCCGATTCGGCTTGGCCGATCGCTGAAGCAGCGTAAAGCGCTTTCGCTGGCGATCGCACTGGTCATCATCATCGCGATCGCGTTATTGGACCGCGGCGCAGGCCTGCTGCCTGTGGCCGACGATTGGCACCGGTATCACGGCCAAACCTTTGAAGTCCTGCGCGTCGTGGATGGCGACACACTGGTCCTGGGTGTCGCCGACGGGCAAGACGCGACCACTCGGGTCCGGCTCTGGGGCGTCAACACCGCTGAGATGCACGCCAACGACCCCGACAGGCAGCCCGACCCCTGGGCACAGGAAGCCACCGATTTCTCACGTGACGCGGTCGAGGGCCAGCTTGTGACCATACACCTCCAGGAGCACCAGCTCCGCGGCCGATACGGCAGGCTGCTCGCCTACGTCGAGATGGCCCATGGGCAGACCCTGAATGCGGCACTGATCGAGCAGGGGCTATCGAAACACGACGAGCGATGGGGGCACGACCGTGCTGAGCATTTCGATGAATTGCAGCAGCAGGCTCGCGAAGGCCGACGAGGGTTATGGGGACCTTAATTTTCGGCTTTATTCGATGGCGGACGGCTACAATTGACCCTAGACTAAAAGGGTCATTCGACAAGATTTTAAGGGAAGACTTTTGGGTTTTGGCTTTTCATACCGAAGCAAACGGCCGATGAATGCTAGGCGGCGCGCGATTGCGGAAACCAATGCGTTTCTAAGTATGGCTATGCGAAGCGATGAGTCTATGCCCCGTATCCCCCGCCGCCGCGTGGATCGAGGCGGGTTTGCCGAGCTTCTTAACCGCCCCAACGCCAGCGGCATCATCGCCTGCTGGTGGGCCAAGGCACTGGACCGGATTCGTGACCACTGAACACTTCTGATTGACCACGCGACAAATAACTGTAAAAAACAGTCCCCAGGCCTGCACCATGGAAATCAAAGCAACCATCGATAAAGAATCGTTCGGCTATCGCAACCGGCTCCTACTGATCGCGTTGGGCGCGATGTTGTACGCCGCCTGGTGCCTGTATGACGCGCTCGTCGCCTACCCCGACAAGATCGCGGCACACGAAGCGTTTAACCGCGTCAAGATGGAGCACCCCGAGGACTGGCGCTCAACCGAATGGCCTAAGGTCGCTGAAGAGAACGGCTGGGACCCCACCAAAGAACCCGAAGAAAAATCCAAAGGCGATATCACCACGCAATGGCTCCAGTTTGCCATCGTCTTCCCGATCGGGACGTACTGCCTGTTCTCTGTCTTGGTGTGGTCACGCAAATACATCGGCGTCGACGAGAACACCCTGTACACCAACGGCGGGGTCGAAGTGCCCTTCGATCAGATCACCCGTATCGACGCCGCCCGATGGGAAAACAAAGGCATCGCCAGGGTCTACTACGACATCGGCTCGGGCGAGAGCAACGTCCTGATCGACGACTTCAAGTTCGAACGACTGCCCACCGACGCAATCTTCAGCCGCATCAAAGACGCGGTCGATGACGATCGGATCGAAGGCCTGTCCGATGCAGACGATGCAGACGATGCAGAGGCCTATGAGACCCAACCGCAAGCCGGCTGAGCCAACACTACTGATTATTGATCTTGGCGAGCAGCCCTTGGGCCTCTTTCGTCAATCGCCCGGAGATGCCCGGCTCATCCATAAAGCGTTGAATCAATAAGACAAGCTGCTGCTTGCGTGACGCGGTCGCCTGTGTCGCCCCACTCTTTTCTTCTTCTGCGGTAATCGCGTCGAGTTGCTGGAAGTATCGCGAAAGCGTACGGATGTTCTTGTCCTCACCGATCATCTCCATGATCGCCCTGAGCGTGGCCGCGCTAAGGTCTTCCGTGCCATTGAGCCGACGCAAGTGATCACCGCTGTTCGCCAGCGCTTTGGCGGGCTGGGTGAGCGCGTGTTCAATCATTTCATTATTACGCGTCGTTAAGTGGTCGCGTAGCTTCTGAGCAAAACGCTCGGCCTCGGCCGCTTGTTCGGTGCCCTTGGCCGACACGCTGTCCAGTGCTGCGAAAATACGGGCATAAGGTGTCGTACCCTCGAGCATCTTGGCGACTGCCGAACAGTGGTTGAGGACAAAGTCTGAACCGAGAATCTCGGTATATGCCTCTGGCTGATTCGGTTGCTTGGCTTGAGGCGTCGCTTCCGTGTCCTCGTTCTCACTCGCTGGCGGTACAAAGGTGCTGCTCGCTCCGGTGATCTGTAGCTTGGACTCCTTCACGCTGAGGATCAGCGCCGCGATCGCGCTGGGCATGATTCGCGTCGCGTAGACGTGGTCGGTCGAGGCGTAGTCCCGCCCGGGCATCGGCACGAAGCCGCCGTCGTGTGTCTGGCCCATGATGAACCACCACTTGATGCCGTCCATGTAATGGCGGAAGCCCTTCTGCCCGCCGTGAAACGCGCCGAGCGAGCCCCAGTGCGTGTGCATCAGCGTCGAGGCGTGGCCATCGAAGATCGATTCAGGACTGTTGGCACAGGCCTGTCCCATGTGCTGGGCGAGATACTTCCACTCCGGGTGCGCCTTGCTACCGATCGAGTGCGCGATCGCGCCCAGGCCGCTTCGGCCATAGTGCCCGGTGCGTTTGCCGTTGTGCTGCATAGGCTTGGTCGGATCCTTCTGCGACATGTCGCGGATCAAAACGAGCTGGTTCTGATTGGTGATATAGGCACGAACGTTCTTCGATTCTTTCTTGATCCAATCCAGCGGCTTGTATCTCGGATCATTGGGCGTAGGCCAAACGACTTTGAAGTGGTCGATGCCTTCGAGGCCGCCGAGCAGACGGAACCCGATGCCGCGTTTGTTCTTGACGTTGTCGCGCGAGTCGCCCAGGACTTCAATGACTGCGTGGTCCCAGCCTTTAAAGCCGTAGCCGATCTCGCCGTTGGAACCAACGGAGGTCAAAAAAGCTTGATGGATCCGCTGATAGCAATCTTCATCAAACTTCAACCCCGCTTGCTCAAAAATACTCTGCGCGACCATCGCCAAACCGCCGGGCTGTGACATCGAGCCGTACCCCTTGGGTCCGCCCGAGGCAATCCGCCTCGTAATAAACGCGTACGGCTTATGCATATACCCGCCGGTGGACCAGTCCTGCCCGTCGCGATACGCCGCAGCCAGCGACTCCATCGCGGGGATCAGGCTCTTGTCTTTGGTGAGCATGTAGTACTCGCCCATGACGATGCCGTCGTAGCCCCAGCCCCAGGTGGGGAAGCCCCCGCCGTTCTCGGGGTCGTACCGCTTGTCGGCATAGCCGCTCATCACCTTGCGGATAATCTTGGAGTACCTGTTCTCACCGCTGGCCATCAGCGCGAGGATGGCGGCGCCGTGGGCGTGGGGTCGGCCGAACTTGCCCTCTCGCTCGTACTCATGAACAAGGAAATCGCACAACTCGATCATCAACTTGTCCGAGCGTTCGCAGTTGTACGGGAACGTCTTGGAGAACTTACCCACGACCTTGATCTGGATCTCGACCTTCTTCTCATCCTTCTTCGAGCCTTTGGGCCAGACGATCAATTCAAGTTTGCCATCCTTGCCCTGGGCGTCTTCGATAAGCTTGGCCATCCCGGTCATCGGCCCGTCCCAGCCGGTGACGGTGCGTCGGCCGAACTGGTGCGGCGTCGTCATGTAATAACCATTGGCACCGACGATGACGTCCCCCGCCTTAATCTTGCCCGCCGCGGGTGACTTGTCGAAGACAAAGCGGACCGTAAACGCACTCGGGTGCTCGTGCGTGATCTGTGCACGAATGCCCGTGGGCCCGACGTTCATGAAATAGCCTTCGCCCAGTTTGTCTGCGATCGGCTGGTCGTGGTAGCCCAGCAGTTTCAGGTTCCAGGGGAAGCCGTCAGCCTTCTCGTAGACCGCCGCGGCAGGTGACGTGACCAAAAGGGTCAACACAAAAAGGAGTAGGCATCGAAACATCGGATGTTCTCGCAGAGTGGAGTAGGCGGGGGTGCTGCTTGGCATCTTCACCAAGCGCACTACGCCATCATAGCTGTGGTGCAGTGCCCCCCGCAATACATCGAACCAACGAATCAGCCCGTTAGACAAACCTTCGGCAGGCCGATTATCGGTAGAAGGCCACTCACCCCTGCTTAGGCGTCGGCTTTTCCTGAACCTCTTTGACCGCCTTTTCCTCTGCGGTCTCAGGCATTGGCTTCAAGCCAAACGCCTTCTCAACCACCCGTACAATCGGCATGTGGATCGGCTTCTTATCGAAGTTGAACGGGTCGGCACCATGGCCCGCGGGCTTGTCCATATTGATCAGATGCTTGACATAGGTATACATGTCGTTGGTCGCCACCCCGTGCCGGGCCACCACCTTCGAAGCGATGTTGTTGTACTCGATCTCTGATCCGAGCTTAAAAACATTCGAGCGTGAGTCGCGGATCGGTGTCGTGTTGGCCCAGACGATCTTCGCGCCGGTCGCCTTGAGCTTACCCATCAACACATCCAGATTCTTTTCGTACTGCTTAGGCTCCGTCGTCACAACGCCACCCGCATGGATTGGGAGGATGCGAAAGGACTCGATGTCTGGCACGCGGTAAATGAGATCGCCAAGACCGACGTTGATGTGGATCAAGTCCCACGTCGGGCACTGGTCCTCGGGCAATGGCTTACCGTTGCGATCGGCACGACCCAGTAAGACATCAAGGTGTTCGATGACCGTCGCCGAGTTCAGCACGGTGTCTTGGGGCATCGCCGCAATCACAACACTTGCCTTATCTTTGAGCTCCGATGCGACGGAACGAGCATTCTGGCTATAGATGCTGTCGCCGATGATCAGCACGCTTGGCAACGCTTGCTTTTGAGCATGCGCAGAGCCGCAAGACATCGCGAGCATAACGATCAGGATGGTTCGTATCCACATGGGCATCGTTTACGCTCTCAGGAGTTGGCTCATGTTGCCAGTGCTGTCGGCGAACGTCTCGATCGGCACATCCAGCGCGTTGAGCATCGTGACGAAGAGGTTGGCCAGCGGCACCTTCTTGTCGCCGACAAACTCGTGCAGGTTGCCGTGCTTAAAGCCCATGTTCTTGCCGCCCGCCAACTGCAGCGGATAGTTCAAGCCGCTGTGCGACGCGTGCGGGTGGGCCGAGCCCCAGAGGCACAACGTGTTGTCGAGCATGTTGCCCTCGCCCTCGGGTGTATCGCGGAGGCGCTTGAGGAAGTAGGCGTGGTTCTCCGCTCGCCAAAGGTCCCACTGGCCGGAGGTGACCTCGGGCCGCTTGTGGGCGATGTCGTGCGTCGCGCCCTTGTAGCCCAGCGCGTAGTTCGCGTAGTTCCACAGCTCGCTGGAGCTGGACTGCTCGCTCTCGGTCATGAACGTCGCGTAGCGCGTCTGGTCTGTGATAAATGCGAGATAAGCCAGGTCGTACATCGTCCGGATGTATTCGTGCGGGCCGGACTGGTGATCGACCGTCATATTGACGCTATCCCGATCGACATCCGGCAGCGGCGTGTGCGTCCAGTCGTTCGTCCGCTCGACGCGCTTCTCGATCTCACGGACCGATTCGAGATACTCGTTCATCTTGCCTTGGTCTTCCTTGCCCAGGCGATTGTGGAAGCTCTTGCTGTGGTCCATCATCAGGTCAAGGATCGATGCGTCCCGCTTGAGCCCGGCTCGGACCCTGTCTCTTATACACATCTCCGAGCCCACGAGACGAACA
>JARFRI010000117.1 GCA_029287335.1 Phycisphaera sp.
GTCGTCTAGGCCCATGTCTTTGTAGATCTCGCCCAGGCCCTTGAGTGCCTCGGCCTCGACTGAGTTCTTGCGGGCTTTGAGGACGGCTTCAAACACGACGAACTGGTCGGCGGTCACGCCAGCATTCACCGAGCCGGAGACCTTGATGCGCGAGATCGTGGTGCGCGGCTCTTCACCATAGAGATGCACGGTATCGGTGTAGGTGACCTCAAGCTCGTCCAACTCATCGCAGTGCAAGATGCTGTCGCTGGTGTCGGGTTTGTTGTCGGCCAGTGGAGCGAGCGTGGCCTTACCCGTGAACGTGCCGGTACGGATGACGTCGCCTTCGCCGGCCTCGGTGAGTATGAGCGTGATACTGTCGCGCTCACGCCAGGTGTCTTCGTCTGATTCGTCGATGTCGAAGATATCCAGCGCATCTTCCGCGTCTTCCTCCGCTGCTTCGGCCGCCGCGACTTTGTAGAGCGCACGAACTGTGACCGTGACCGTCTCGGCCTTGGTGGACGTGTCCAGGTCGGCATCACGCAAGAGCAGGGCCTGAGGCTGGCCGGGGAACGCGATGTAGGCGGGCGTGGAGTAGTCGCCCAGGAAGAAGCCGACGGTCCCGGTGCTCACGGCTTGTACCGTGCCACTGCGTTGAACGTTCTTTGCCCCGTCGAGCGTCGAGTCGTCCATATAGGTCACGGTGAGTGTGTCACCGCCGACCATTTGGAGGACACCATCGCCTTTCTTGGGCAGGCCGATCTCGGTCGGCGCGGAGGTGAGGGCTTCGTTCTTCTTGCCCGCGATTGGCACGCCGGTGAGCACTTCGCTGTCACCGGAACTGACCTCAACTTTGGCTTTGACGTCTTTGCCGATCTTGCGGAGGACGGGGATGTCCGCATCGGTAATCTTGGCGTAGAAGCGTTGGCCGATCTCGACCCGGCCGACCTTGTCTTCTTCGGTGTCTTCGACCTCTGTGCCGACCAGTGACAACGCGTCGATCGCCTTGTTCCAGTTCTTGAGGTTGTAGTGGCTCATGCCGATGTAGTAGTAGGCCTTGTTGGCCCAGTGGCTCTTGCCCGCCACCTCGGTGAGTTGGCGGAACATCGGGAATGCGGCGGCGTACTGGCCCGACTGGTAGTACGCAAAGCCCGATTGGAACAACGACTCGCGGTACAGCTCGGTCTCTTCTTCGAGTTGCTGCTCACCCGGGGCTGGTGCGAGGATGCGCGAGAGCAAGAGGAAGTGGCTCAGCGCTTCTTTGGTCTTGTTCTGATCGAGGTAGTGCCGGCCCTTGGACATGTGGGCGCGATATCCCAACAGGTTGCCCTGGTTGTCGCGGATGACGGTGTCGAGCATCGCCAGGCCGCGGTCATACTGCTTGTACTCCATCAACTCGATGGCCTTGTCGTACAAGTGCTTGGCGCGTCGGTCGATCTCGCTGACCTGCCGTGTGGCGTCAGTGTCCTCGGCATCATCCTGGGCGAAGGACCGGGCCGCGGGCAAAGCCAGCAGCAGCGGGAGGGCGAGGGTCGCCGTGAGCCTGACGGAGAAACTTTTACGCTCGGGTGTTTTAAAGGGATTCATCAGGTGTCTCGATTCGTGGTGGGGCTACCTTCAGTTTTAGTCTTTGGCCTCGGCCTCGCCGCCAATAATCTTGACGCCGTACTTTTCTAATCGCTGGTGGGATTGGCTGGACTCTTTTGTGCCGGGGTATCGACGCAGCGTCAGTTGGAGCTGTTGCACTTCTTTGGCCTTGTCGCCAGCAATGCGATGGATGTCTGCGGCCTTGAGACAGGCTTGTGCGGCCGTATCGCCACCAACGACCTGTAACTCGTTACACAGCTCGACCGCCTTGGCGTACTGCTTCATCGCGACGAGGCAGTCGATGACTGCCCATGTCGATTGCGGCTGACGATTGGCCGCGCGGTATAGCTTAATCGCCTGTTCGTACTCGCCTTGCCACTCCATCAGCTTCGCGTGCGGCCAGACGATCGCTTGGGCGTGGTCGGGCGACTTACTGAGCACCGCCACCTCAGACAAGGCCTTCTTCTGGTTATCGCCGTTGCGGTGCGATTTGCCGTAGTAGTGATCGAATCGAACCCTCGCGGCGAAGGTCTTATCCTTAATCTTATTGACCGTCAACAAGAACGCGTCTTCCCCCTCGTACTCCGCGACATAACCGGCGAACTTGGCAAGGGCTGCATCATCCATCTCTTGAGTACGCACCGTCTTAAGAACTTGCAACGCTTCATCATGCATCCGTAGCGGGTGGCGCAGGTGTTCAATGAGTTTGATTTTTTCATTGGTGCTTAGGCCCGAAAGTAGCGGCTGACCATGCGTCTCAAAGAAAGCCGATCGTAGCTTCGGGTAGGCGTTGAAATAGCCTAGCCAGTCTTTGACACGATTGATTGTTGCCGGCTGACGCTTGAACTGCTCGTCCATGCGTGCCGCCCAGGCCTTGAGGTCTTTGTCATGGGCCAAGCGTGTGTTGAACCATGCCACGCGCAGCGCATCGTCTTCAACGAAGCGGTCGCCCATCTGCCCATCCCAGTACAACGCGACCTCGGCCTGCTTGGCGCCTTCAAGCTTAGCTCCCAGCGCCAAGTTCAAGACATGCCGCCAATAGGTCGCGCTTTCCTCAGGCCGGTCGATGTTCTGCCGCCAGCCGAACCCACCGACCTCGTTGCAGAAGGCCAGCAGCTTGGGTTGATTGGGTGTGCGGACGACGTAGTGGTACTCGACGCTCTTGCGAGCGGCTTCAGCGACCCGCCGGTTGGATTCACGGAATGCGACGGCTGTGCGCCACTGATACTCGGCTGCCTCGTTGAAGTCGCCACGTTTCTGCATCGCCTCAGCGAGTTTGATCAGCGCGGCGCCAGAGTTGGCTTGGGCGACGTAGGCTTTGTCCTTGACCATCTTGGCCCACACGGCCAGGGCTTTGTCTTCGTTGCCGTTTTGATCGTGGCACTGGCCGATGTAATACATCGCCGCCGCCGCGTAACGCACATCGTTGGGGAAGTAGTCGACGACGTCCTGGTACGCTTTGATCGCCGTATTGCGTTTGCCCGCCAGGTGCAGGCATCGGCCCATCCGTAGCAGCACATAAGGCAACGCTTTGCCCTGAGCGAACTCGATCGAGTAGGCCTTATACGCCGCATACGCGCCGGGGTAATCCTTCTTGATAAAGAGTTTGTCCGCATCCTCGACGGCGATCGACTCGAAGGTATCCAGTTTGGCGAAGTCATCGCTGGGATACAGTACTTCTTGGGCAAACGCACCAAAAGGCAATACAACAGCCAACAGTAGCATTACTGCAAACCAACGGCGAAGACCAAGGCGATTAGCCATAAAATCCTTCAATCATTTCCAAAACGCACGAATCAGGCATGGTAGCACTGATAAATTGTAACCATTCCGTAACCACCGTAATCATGACTAATCTCATCCCGTAGCATTACGCTAGAGCAAACGGCTTATCGAGCAGGGATTTAGCAATTCGATTCATGGCTGTGCATTTCACCGCACTACACGCCCCGCACGCCAAACACCGCGGTACTGCACCAGCAGTTACCGATCCGGTCGTTGATCGGCATGCCACGCACCGCGGGTGGACCCACTGGGAAACCCTTGCGTAAACATCGCTCGTGCCAGATCGCCGTGTCGTGCTCGGCGATCTCCTGTGTCTCGGTGAAAAGGATAATGAGCAACCCGCCGTGCTGGATCACGCCGTCGGACCAGATCTTTTTGACGTCTTTCATCACCGGCGACAGCAACTCGGCCGAGTACCGCTTAAATGCGCCGCTCGTCTCGTACTGCGCCACCGTCTTGATCTCTAGCCAATACGCCGCCTGGGCATCCACCGCCTCACCCGTATCAAAGAGCGTGCCCTTGACGGTTTGATCACGCAGCGGCCGGCCCTCGGGCGTCAGTACGAGATCGCATCGCAGCCCTTCGGATCGCTTGGTCTTGTGCCAGTGCCCCGGATAGCGCTGCTCGGGCCAGGCACCGTAGCCCGCGTCAGCGAGCGCCCGCTGGATCACCGGGTGCAAGCCCAGTTCGTCTCGTGCATCAAAGCCATACACCGCGTGCTCGGCATCATCGGCCCGGGCCTGTCGGGCTAAACCCTGCGCCACAGCATCGGCGATATCGGGTGGCTGCCACCTCATCACTTCACCTACCAGTTCATGATCTCGCCGGTTAACGGCTCGACCAGGTCCTTCATTGTCACCACGCCCGCGGCCTTACCATCGGGCCGACGCACGATCGCCAGGCCGATGTGCTCCCGCTGCATCTGCGCCAATGCCGCACGAACGGAGGTATTCGCAGCCAGGTAAACCGCCGGCTGCATCGCAGATCGCACCGGCGTCGGGTCGGCCTCGTCGATCAAGAGCGCATCGATCATGTCCACCACACCCAATATCTTGGCTCGTCGATCCACCACCGGCATACGCGAGCGCGGTGTCTTCTCAACCATCGCACAAAGCGCTTGACGATCAACGTCGTCACGTATGGTGACAATCCGCGACCAGGGCGTACACTCGGCCAGCACGCGCCGCTTCGATAATGCCAACGCGCGCTGAGCCAACTCTGTCTGCTCACTGCTGATTAGCCCAACCCCCGCTCCTTCGCGAACCATCTGCTCGACGCGCTTGCGCGGCGTCAGCGCGCCGCCCTCCGCCTTGCCGACGATCCGAATCGCCAGCGCACTGATGGCAACAACGATCGGCAGCAGGCCCGTCCACGTAAAAAAGGTCCGCAAAAACACCAAAAGCTTGGCCAGTGGGTACATCAGTTGATCGCAATGAGCTGCGAATAAATCCTTGGGCAGCGTCTCGCCAAAAATAAACAGCACCAGCGTGACCAGCACGGTATTGATCAGCACCGCTTGCCAGACAGGCAACTCCATCAACGCGAGGATGACGCCCAGACCGGCAGTACCCGCGTAGTTGCACAGGTTGTTGCCAATCAAGAGCGTACCGATGAGCGATGCTGGCTTGGCAACGATCCGCTCTAATGACTTGGCAGAGGACCGACCTTGCGACGAGTAGACGTATAGCCGAACACGGTTAAGACGGTACGCACCGGTCTCCATACCGGAGAATAGTGCCGAGCCAAGGAAGCCCAGCAACATCACCACGGTCCAGAAGATGACATCCGACTCAGGCATCGTGTCCCTCACTGTCGGATACCGGGTCGGACAACTCACCTGCCAGCGCGACAATCACGGAGGTGATCCGTCGGCCCTCAACCTCGTCCACCGTCAGCACCATGTTGCCCAGCGTCACACGGTCGCCAACATCCGGGGCTTTGCCCAAAAGCCCTAGCACGACCCCGCCGAGTGTCGAGGCATTCGAAGCGGCCTTGGACATCGCGGGGTTCTGGCCAAACCACTCGACCCAGTCATGGACCGCCAGGTCTGCACCAACACGGAAGACACCATCGCGACGTTGCTCGACGAGCGGTTGGCCATCGCGTTCATAGGCCCCGGGGATATCGCCAATGAAGTGCTCGACGACGTCTTCGAGCGTAACCAGACCGGCCGTCCCGCCGTACTCATCCACGACGATCGCAAACGTCACCGCACGTTCGCGCAGCGTCGCTAACAAATGATCCGCCGGCGCGATCTCCGGGAAGAAGTACACCGGCTTAATCAATGCCTTTAACTGATTACGATTCGTTGGCGGGCTGACCAGCAACCGGCGTGTCAAAACAACGCCACGGACCTGATCCATGCTCTCCTCGAACACCGGCAGGTGACGCAGACGCGTTTCGCGTGCCAGCGTCACAAGGTCAGCGAGCGGATCTTGGAGGTTGTAGCCCCGGATATCCACACGCGGAACCATCACGTCGCGCACCTTGATTTGGCCTAGTTCCAGCACGTGCCTGAGCAGTTGCTGCTCATCTTGATCAATGATGCCACGCTGCCGGCTCATGCTCAGCATGATCTCTAGCTCACGGGCCGACAACTCGGGCGGCGGGGTCGAAGGCGCGATTAAACGAGCCAGCGGCGCGATCACCAGTCGTTCGGCCGAGATCCGCACCGGCGCGATCCCGCGATGAATTGCCAACAGAGGGACGCCGACCAACCCCGACCAAACAAAGGCCTGCTGCGCCGCGACTTGTTTTGGCAATACCTCGCCAAAAATGATCACAGCCATCAGCGTGCTTAATGCGATCATTGCGGCGCCTGTCGCGGCAATACTCCCATCAGCCAGCAGCCGCTCCATCATGACCGTACTGAGCGTGAAGTACAACACGTTGATCACCATGTTGCTCACCAGTAGGGTGACCAGCAGTGCCCGCGTTTCAACGAGTAGGGTCGCCGCTGCCAACGCCCCTGCACGATGCGACTCCGACATCAGCGCCCGCTGATGCGCTGACAGTGAAAACAACGCCGTTTCAGAGCCACTGAACAGCGCGCTGCCCAACAGCAGGACCGGCAACGCGATTAAAATAAGTAGTGTGATCGGGTCCAATTCGTCCGGTTCTTACAGGCACAATGGCCTGCCCTCAAAGGGACTGATTACCGAGCCCGTCCCATGCGTGCGACGCGATTGCTGAGATAATCCGTTCGGCCGCGTCCACCGCCGCGCAGCCCTGCTTCGCGGTCACGACGGGCTGACTCCCCGATCGGATCGCGTTGACAAAGGCCTTGGCCTGCGCAGTGAGTTGGTCCGACTCATCTTCCGGCAGAACGACCGTCAGCGGATCGACCTTGAGTAGATCCAGGTAGTTAACGTCAGACAGGTCGTCACCGCTGCTCAACTTGGCCCGTACATCACGGAACGCCTCGGCGTTCGCGTCTTTTCGGACGATAATGCCCTCGCGTGAGCCATAATCCAGGGAGACGTATGCCTCTTCGCTGAACAGCCGCAAGCGACGCTCGGTATTCATCGCCATGCGTGATGCCTTCATCGTCGCGACGCAGCCGCCTTCAAACGTCAGCCGGGCATCGCAGATGTCTTCGTGATCCCCCAGCACGCGGATACCGACAGCCTGCACGTCGATAATCGGACGGCCCACTAGTGATAGCACCACATCCAAGTCGTGAATCATCATGTCCATCACCACGCCGACGTCCAGCGAGCGGAACGTCATCGGGCTAAACCGCGAAACTTCGATAAACCGAGGCGTGAGGTTCATCGCCGCCAACGCACGTACCGCAGGGTTGAACCGTTCGGTGTGCCCAACCTGCAAGACACAACCATTAGCTTTCGCGAATTCGGCTAGCTCAACCGCTTCCTTGGATGACCCGGCCAGCGGCTTTTCAATCAGGCAGGCAACACCTTTTTCCATCAGCGGGCAAGCCGCTGCCGCGTGGTACTGCGTCGGGACGGCGACCGTGGCGGCCTTGACCTGCGGGCATTGTGTCAGCAGGGCCTCGACGGATGTAAATGCCTTGCAGCCGTACTCGTCCGCAACCGCCTGGGCTCTGGCCTGATCAAAGTCAACGACCGCGACGAGATTTGTCTGGTCCATCTTGTTGTAGGTCCGCGCGTGGTGCCGGCCCATCCGACCAACTCCCACAACCGCGACCGGTAGCGCTTCTTCCGTCTCTTGCATATCACCTATCGTATCTCAATCGCCGCGATCAAGACGCCAATGCGATCAAACCAACCAGAATCAATGAAGCCGCTACGATATCTCTATGGCTGAGCTGCCTAGAAAACCCGTCATCGGTATCACCATGGGTGACCCCGCAGGCATCGGTGCCGAAGTGATCGTCAAGGCGCTGTCCGACCCAGCACTTCGACGGCAGGCACGCTTTGTCATCTATGGTATGAACGAGCTGCTCGCCTACGCCGCCGACCTCGCGGAGATCGATACGTACTGGCACCGCCTGCAACACGACGCCGAGCGCGCCGAGCACGCGTTGGTCCACGAGGTCGTCTGCCTGGACTACGACGACTATTCGATGCTTGGCTCCTCGGTCCACAAGCCAACCAAGCAGGGCGGCCAGGCAAGCCGACGCTTCATCGACGATGCACTCGCCGCCGCACAGCGCCCGATCGACACCGGCGGGATTGATGCACTCGTCACCGCTCCGATCAGCAAGACCTCATGGGCGCTGGCAGGTTTTGACCGCTGGCCGGGCCACACCGAGTACCTCCAATCCAAGACGCGGTCCAAGCGCGTCGCGATGATGTTCTATGCCGAGCCTATCAAAACGATCCTTGCCACGATCCATATCCCGCTGATGGACATCCGCAACCAACTCACCATCGGCCGAGTCTTCGATACGATCGACTTGGGTAATGACGCGATGAAGCAGCTTGGCATCGCCAAACCACGCATCGCCGTCTGCGGTCTAAACCCCCACGCCGGCGAGGACGGCCTGTTCGGCGATGAGGAAATCCGCCTCATCCGCCCAGCGATCGATGTCGCCAATAAGGCCGGCATCGACGCCCGCGGCCCGTTCCCCGCCGACACGCTTTTCACCCCCGCCAACCTGAACAAGTACGACCTTTTTGTCGCGATGTATCACGACCAAGGCTTGATCCCTGTCAAGATGCTCGCTTTCGACTCGGCGGTCAACACCACGCTGGGCCTGCCCATCATCCGCACCAGCCCGGACCACGGCACCGCGTTCGACCTGGTGGGTAAGAATAAGGCGGACCCCGGCTCAATCAAGTGCGCTATTCAACTCGCAATTCGCCAAGCAAACCAACAAGCGACGACCGACGAACAACGCAAAGCGGTTTAGTTCGTTGGGTGCCGCAAAATTTTCACACAGTGAAAATTTATTTAGTCGGATCATCAATCCTTGGGCCAGACTTGTTCGCCTTGTCGATTGATGTAGATCGCTTCACCATCAAGCGTCACGCGAGCCAGGCCGTTCTCAAACGGTCGCGGGTCGCCGGGGTGGTTGTAGTCTTCAAAATCGTCATAGGTTGGTGCGATGGCCCACTGCCCCTGCGCGTCGATGTACCCCCACTTGTCACCCTCTCGAACAGCGGCGATCCCTTCGGAAAAGTGCCGCGCCTCGGCGAAGCGTCGATTGATCACTTCTTCCCCGTCGGGATCGATGTAGCCCCACTCGCCATTGATCGCGACGGCGCAAAGCCCTTCGCTAAATCGGCTGACCTCATGAAATTGTGGCGAGATCACGCGGTGGTCGTCCTTGTCGATAAAGCCCCAACTGTCTTGCGACTTGATTCTTACCGCAGCGAGACCTTCACCGAAATCGTGAGCCATCTCGTAGCGCGGCTCGATCACGACTTTGCCCTTGCGATCAATGTAACCCACTGTTCGCCGCGGGTACGACTCCTTGACAAGTTTGCCCTCCACATCGCGGACGAACTCATCGTTCTTGTCGAGCTTGTTTCGCTCACGCATCTCAACGAACTGAAACCAAGCCAAACCATCAGAAAACTCGCCCACAGGCAGACCGGCATAGTCGCGTGCCTCACCATACGTCGGCTCAATCACCCACTGGCCCGTCGTGTCGATGTACCCCCACTTGCCCGAATCGTCCCGCGCCAGCGCCCGGCCATCAAAAAAGGAGTAGGCGGAAATGTCGCCTTCGTCGCGCACTTCAAACCGAGGCGTGATCGCCCACTTGCCCGTCTCGCTGAACGTCACATCGATGTAGCCCATCGCGCCATTGCTCTCGGCTAGGCCCAGCCCCTGGCGATAGTCGCCCGCCCAGTCAAAGACCATCGGCGTGACCGCGTTGCCCTCGTTGTCTATGAATCCCCACTTGCCCGTCGCTGGATCTTGCACCGGGAAATACTCGGCCGTACTGGGCAAGATCGGGTCGCTGGGCCCGGCAATGTAGCGATACACAAACGGTGCCGAGACAAGCAACGCCCCGATGGTCGCCAGAACAAAAAAGAGTTTTCGACGTTGCATCGCGGCGTCCTTGCCAGTGATTGATCTGCTAAAGAGTGTATCGGCAGAATCAAGAACGCGACCGAATCTAAACCTATGAAGCGCCGCGGCTTGTCGGGCAACCCGCTTATTCGCACAATAAAAAGCTCCCGGCGGAGGCCAGGAGCAGCGGTTTAGACACGATCGATCAGCTTGGTTCGCGCCGTAGTGTTTCGGCGATCCCTGCTCCACGCTTCCGCGAGGAGCTATGAAACTCAGTCAATCGCGTTCTGCAGAGCGATGACCGCGTACGCCGTCACAAGTACCGGCTGGCTCTCAAGCCAGCGGGACTCGGTGTTGGCCCACCAGCCCTCTTCGTGCTGGTGCTTGACGACCGTGTCGATCAGATCGTTGGCCCAGTCCCTTTTTTCGATGACGGGTTCGGCACCATCCACGGAGGGAAGTTGAACCGAAACCGTTGAGTTGCCATACGCGTTGAGCGCTCGACCCATGGTGATGTAATAGTAGAACAGGCCTTGGAGCTTCTGGTCCTCGGGCATGCCGGGGTTTTGGGTCAGCGTGTAGTTCTTGGAGATCCAACTCAACGCAGCCTTCATACGTGGGTCGTCGCGGTCGAGGTTGGCGTAGACCATCGATTTAAAGCCAGCGTAAGTTACGCTGCCGTAGCTACGCAAGCCCGACACAGGTCGACCTGCCTTGGCCTCATCGATCTGGTCTTGGCTGGCCTTGGATTCGGCAACGCCGATGTGGTCTTTGTCGATTGAGGTGGAGTAGATGAATCCGCCGTCGAGCTTCTCAAACTTGTCCTTATTCATATCGTTGCTCTCAACCGCCTGGATCCGGTTAAGGAAGGTTAGCGCCCGTTTGAAGACAGGGTCTTCACAATCGACACCGGTATCTTTGAAGGCTTGCAGCGCGAATTGTGTATTGGAGATGTCGGGTCGGCCGCTGCCGCCATAGCCGAACCCGCCGTAGAAGGGGTGGCCCTCTTCGATAGTTTTGCCATCGGGGTCTTTCATCCCGGCGATCCACTGCGTGCCTTTAAGGAATTCCTGACCACCTTTGATCGCAGAAGCGGCTTCGGGGTTGCTGCCACCAATGCGTGCGAGTGCGGACAGGCACAGCGCGGTGTTGTAACTGGCGAGGATGCCATCGGGGCCTTTACGGATCGAGCCGTCTTCCTGAACGTGCTTAAGGATATAGGCGATGGCCTTGGCGGCGGTGGGGTCGTCCGGGCCGATATTGGGTTGTTCGAGCAACGCAGTCAGCGCCAAGCCAGTGACGGCAGGCCCCATGTCCGGCATCCACGAGCCGTCCTCGGCCTGATTAGCACGCAGGTAAGCGATGCCTTTTTCGATCGATGCGTTGGCCTTCTTCCAGTGGTCATCATCCAACCCTGAAGCGGGCAGGCAGAGACAGCCGAGAAGTAGCAGGGCGATGAGTTGTTGCAGACGTTTCATGGCGTAGTCCTCTGACATGGTCTTTTGTGGTTTCAACTATTCTATGGCCCAGTGCAACGATTGCAGTCATCCACCATCATTTTTAACCCCGACCAGGGACGGCAATGAAAAAGCATCTGGGATGGATGATCAAGATGCTCATCGCGGCACTGGGGGTCGCATACATCCTCTATACGCTCAGTTGGAGCGATCAGGTCTATTTGCCAGAGGGATACATATCCGAAGAAGGCCTTCTCGGTGGTGAGGATGGGCAAGCCTACTGGGTCATTGAAGAAGTAGAAGACGGCTACTACATGCGATTGCCAACTGTTGATCGCAGCGATCCGGACGAAGTCGCTTGGATCGACAAGTCAGAGTTCGGCCCCGGCACAGATACGCCGGAATTTAAGCCTTCCTTCATCACCATCCTTCGCCAGTCCAACGCGACGCTGCTGATCCTCGGCAGCCTGCTTTTCATTCCAATCGTGCTGCTCACGACGCTGCGGTGGTGGATCCTGATGCGGGCACGGGGGATCGATGCGGGGCTAGGTCGGGTTGGCCGGCTCACATTGGCGGGGTATTTCTTCAACCTCTGTATGCCCGGCAGCACCGGTGGCGACGTCATGAAGGCCTACTACACCGCCAAGGCCACCGACCAACGCGCTGATGCCGTGGTCAGCATCGCCATCGATCGGCTATGCGGGCTCATCGGCCTGTTACTCATCGTCGCCCTCATCGGCCTGTTCTCGCTCAGCGACCCACTCGTCCGCAAACTCACCCTCGCGATGTGGTGCCTACTCGTCGGCCTGCTCGCGATGGCATGGCTCTACACCAGCCCCGCGATCCGTCAACGGCTCAAACTCAATGCGAGACTCGGTAAACTGCCCGGGGCTAAAGCGGTCCGCAGCATCGATGCATGGATCACGGCCTATCGGCGTCACCTCGGGGCATTGGCCACTGCAATCGGACTGAGTCTGGTGATCCAACTCTCGCTGGCCAGCGCAATGTCGTTGGCCGGTTTTGCGTTAGGGATTGAGCAGCCGTTGCTCTATCTGATGGGGATGATCCCAATTGTGCTGTTGCTTTGGGCGCTGCCGGTGTCGGGTCCGCTGGGCCTTGGGCCGTTGGACTACGTGGCGGTGCAGTTGATTGTGGGCAGCAGCGATACAAGCGATCAGCAGGCGCTGATGATGTTCGTTGCGTTCAGGCTGTATCTCGTCGCGGCGGGCCTGATCGGGTCGCTAGCGCTGTTTGGGCTTGGTCGCAAAGCAGAAAAGCAAAAGAGCTGACAAAAGTATCAGAACTGCACCGCAGCGCTGTCCCATGCTTGCTTGGCTGTCGACATCGCATTGAGCGGCGACGACAACCCGCGGAGGTCCAGCACGACCGGGCCGACACGACCGGGCGCCAGGTCGATCGACACGCGGTAGGGCATCATCGAAAGACTACCTACCCCGACAACCTGCCGCCCGCCATCGGCCTGTCGCTTGCTCGCATCCGATAGACGTGCGACCCGCAACGAACCCGAAAGTGCTTGTGCCTCGCCCGCAGGGTCCTTGCCACGGATCAACAACCCCGCAGGGTCCAGCCCCGCACCGACATGGGGCGAAGCATGGGCGGCCAGCCAGCGTTTGAGTTCATCCAAGTCCGCTTCGTCGTGGATCGCCAGCGTGATACCGTGAGCATCAGCACTGTCCGCGATCATCTGCACGACCGAGGCGTCGACTTCTGCGATTGGGAGATTCAGACTCACCGGTACCCGCCCCAGATCGGCCGCCAATACACACGCCGCGACCGCCGCCTGCACCGCGCGGTCGATATGCTGCGGGTCGCTGTAGTGCTCGGATGGGATCATGAAGTCGATGCCCGCAACCGATAGCCCGCTACGCGCGGCAGTGGCGAGGAGGTCACGGCGGGCGGTGGTGTCGAGTTCGCGTGGCCGAATCCCCGGTAAGGTCGCATCCAGTTGCACCGCCGTGAAGCCCTGCTCGGCGATCAATGTAAAGGCCTTGCGGGACGATTGGTTGATCGTCAGAACCAAGGGCCCAAGCGTCGGGGCCAAGCGGAGGTCGGAGCCATGGGAGAGGGTGGGCATACGGCAAGTGTAAGGCTGTGCTGCTTGTGCCGCCTGTAACGATGGTGCGGATCGGCGTTTGGATGCGGCGATTAAGGCCGGGTCGGACTATGCCGATTAGCCAATAGTCGGAGGAACAGGTTTGGCAAGCAGCAATGAAGAACACTGGAACGCCATGCTCAATCGGCTGGCCTCACGAGACGGCTCTGTCGAGATGTCGCGCGGGGTGAGTAACGACCAGTCGGCGGTCGTTATGTATCGCAGCCGGGTGTTCAAGGTCATGCAAGACGGCTGCATCATTGTCGAAATACCGCGGCAGGCCCTGCAGGACAAAGCGTTTCGTGTCGGCGACGACCTGGACCTGACCATCATGGTCAACAACCAACGCATGGTCGCAACCTGTACTTTGCATGAAGCCTTCAGCTACAACGTCAACCCGACCTTAAAAGTCACCTGCTACCGGCTCAGTTCCGGCCGACGCCCCAAACGCGAGCAACGTCGCTCCTTCTACCGTGTGTCGGTCGCAGCCATGGCGCTCAAGCCCACGAAACTGAGTTGTGAAATCGAGCATGGCCAACGATTCCTCTGCGAGGGCAGGCTGTCGAATATCGGTGCCGGGGGCATCGGCGTGAGTATCCGTGCCGCGCGCACGATCCTGAATCAAATCAAGCGGACACGGCACTTCGATTGCTCGGTCTGGCTCAGCGAAGAGCACAACATCAATGTGCCCGTCCGTGTCGCCCACATCAGCGCGCTAGGCGACGACGGCCTGTACCTCGGTCTGCAATTTGCGATCGAAGATGCGGTTCAAGCCAAGCAACTCGAGCAACGCATCCAGCAACGCTGTACCGAAGTCCAACGGATGCAACTGCAGCGGCGTCGGGCTTAAACCAAGCGATTATTCGGGACGCAGCCCTAGTGATTTTTCCGCACGCACCGCGATCTCGCGCTGACGGTCGGCCATCGACACAGGAATCAGGTCCTCGTCATAGGTCGGAACCATCTCTTTCATCCGCGCATGACCATCCGGCGTCGCCAATTCATCAGCGAAGCACTGCTTGACGATCTGCAAGATGATGTTCGTCGAGACCGACGCGCCAGGTGATGCGCCTAGCAAGGCGGAGATTGTGTTCTTTTGGTTGGTGACAACCTCGGTGCCAAAGTGGACGATTCCCGCATCGCCGTCTTCCTTCTTGATCGCTTGGACACGGATGCCCGCGTCAATGAGCTTCCAGTCCTTCACATCCGCAGCGGGGTAGAACTTTTTCAACTCACCCATGCGCGTGGTCATACTCTGTAAGCCCTGCTGGATGAGGTAGCGAACCAGCGGGATGTTGTAGAGGCCGACCTTGATCAGCGACGCGATATTGTCCAGGCGGATCGACTTGAGCAGGTCCGTCCACTTGCCGGTTTCGTGTAGGAACTTGGTCGTCCACGCAGCATAGGGACCAAACAGCAGGGCTCGCTTGCCGTCGATCACGCGGATATCCAGGTGAGGCACGGCCATGGTCGGCGCGGCGCCGGGAGACAGGCCGTAGACCTTTGAGCCGTGCTGCTCAAAGATTTCGGGCTTCTCACAGACCAGCCACTGCCCGCCGATGGGGAAGCCGCCAAAGCCCTTGGCCTCGTCGATACCCGACTTTTGCAGCAGCGGCAGGCTGCCCCCGCCCGCGCCGATGAAGACGAACTTGGCGTGGCGAACGAACGTCTTGTTGTCGGCGGTGTTTTTAACCGTGACCTTCCATCCCTCTGCCGTCTCGTCGAGGTCGATGACTTTGTGTTGAGCCTGAGCTGAGCAGCCATTTTGCTTGCCAAGCCACTGCGTGAACTGCCTGGCAATTGAGCCGAAGTTCACATCCGAGCCGATGTCCATCTTCGTCGCGGCGATCGGCTCGTTAGGGTCGCGCCCATCCACCAACAGCGGGGCCCACTGCTTGATCGTCTCGCGATCCTCAGTAAAGGTCATCGACTCGAAGAAGTGGTGGGCCTGCATGCCTTTGAAACGCGACTTGAGGAAGTCGACCTGCGGCTGGCCATAAACAAAGGCGATGTGCGGGACGGGGTTGATGAAGGTCGTGGCGTCCTCAATGATGCCTTGACGGACCGCATAGCTCCAGAACTGCTTGGAGTGCTCGAACTGGTGGAAGATCTCGATGGCCTTGTTGACATCGACCTCGCCATCGGCGCCGCGATCGGGCGTGTAACTCAACTCGCAGATGCCCGCGTGGCCCGTTCCCGCGTTGTGCCAGCCGTTGGACGCTTCGGGTGAGATCGTCTCGGCCGCTTCAAAATGCTGAATCTTCAGGTCGGGCTTGAGGTTCTTCAGCATTGCGC
>JARFRI010000219.1 GCA_029287335.1 Phycisphaera sp.
CACCGAGTTCCTGTTCATGGACGATGACGGGGTACCCAGCGAGCAGGAGCAGTACGAAAACTACGTCGCCGCACTCAAGGCCTTGGGTGGTAGGCCCCTGACGATCCGTACGCTGGACCTTGGCGCAGACAAAATCGCGCCGGGACTGATGGATTTACATGATGAGGCCGAGCCTAACCCGTTCCTGGGCTGCCGATCGATTCGGCTGTGTTTGCAGCACCTGGACCTGTTCCGGACCCAGCTCCGGGCGATCTTGCGGGCCTCAGCGGAGGGTCCGGTACGGATTATGTTCCCGCTGATCTGCAACATCATGGAACTGCGTCAGGCGAAAATGGTGCTGTCTGACGTCCGGGAAGACCTTGAAGATCAGGGCATCCCGGTCGGTGACATGCCCATCGGCGTCATGATCGAAGTGCCCTCGGCGGCGCTGCAGGCTGCGGCGCTGGCAAAAGAGGTGGATTTTTTCTCGGTCGGCACCAACGACCTGATTCAGTACACTGTGGCAGTTGACCGATCCAATGAACGGATCGCGAGCCTGTACACCGGGGCACACCCGGCCGTACTGGAACTGATCAAAAACGTGGTCCGCGCAGCGCACCATGCGAAAATTGGGGTGAGTTTGTGCGGCGAAATGGCCGGCGACCCCGAATTTACCCTGCTGTTGTTAGGGTACGGATTGCGAACACTGTCGATCACCCCGCCGGCCATCCCCGGCATTAAACGGGTGATCCGCTCAGTCGGGATTGAACGATGCAAGCGCATCGCTCGTAAAGCTAGTAGCTTCGATAATGACCGTGAGGTACTGAATTACCTCCGAGAGGAACTGAAACGAATAACCCCCGGGGCCGTTGCTGGACGGTCCATGAACTATTAGCCCTGGGACAACCGAACTGGCTCTTGGAACGATCGCCGCGCGGACCTGCGCCGGCTGAGCGGAGAGAGAGCCACAGCACAAGGATGTGCGATTTGCGATGTGTGATCTGCGATGTCAAGCCAACTCAACTCTGTCAGTGCGAACTGACCAGGGTGTAGCTGCGCCGAAGCATTGAAGATCGAACATCGAACGTCGCGCATAAATTAACGTGTCCAAAGAAATGCTCATTAACTTCGTGCCCGGCGAGGAATGTCGGATCGCGATCGTCGAAGACGGCAAGCTCGAAGAGTACTACCAGGAACGTGCCTCGGCACAGTCCCACGTCTCCAACATCTACAAGGGCCGAGTCACCAACATCGAGCCGTCCATCCAGGCGGCCTTCGTTGACTTCGGCCTGGAACGCAACGGCTTCCTGCACATCTCCGACCTGCACCCCAAGTACTTCCCCGGCAAAGACCGTGAAGACTTCGAAAAGGTCGGCAAAAAAACCGCACGACGCGATCGCCCGCCGATCCAAAAATGCCTCAAACGCGGTGACGAGATCCTCGTCCAAGTCCTCAAAGAAGGCATCGGCACCAAAGGGCCGACCCTGACCAGCTACTTGTCGATCCCCGGCCGGTTCCTCGTGATGATGCCGGATATGAAACAGCTCGGCGTCTCACGCAAGGTTGAAGATGACGACGCCCGCAAAGAAACCCGCAAGATCCTCAAAGAGCTCGAACCGCCAGGCGACTTCGGCTTCATCGTCCGTACCGCAGGGATTGGCCAGACCAAGACCGACCTGAAGCGCGACCTGTCCTACCTCGTCCGCCTGTGGAAGAACATCGAGCGGAACCAAAAGAAGATCAAACGCACCGGCGAGTTGTATGCCGAGTCAGACCTGGTCATCCGCACGATCCGCGATGTGTTTACCGCGGATACCGAGCGCGTCATCGTTGACGACCTGACTGCGGCCCGTCGCGCCGCCGACTTCCTGCGTGTCGCCAGCCCGCGCTCCAAGACCGAAGTCGTGTACTACGACGACCCGGTCCCGCTGCTGCACCGCAAGGGGATTGAGACGCAGATCGGCCTGATCGGCGCGCGTGAGGTGCCGTTGCCCTCGGGCGGTGCCCTCGTTATCGATCAGACCGAAGCGCTCGTCGCCATCGACGTCAACTCGGGCAAGAGCCGCAAGGCCCGCGATGCCGAGACCAACGCGCTGCACACCAACCTCGAGGCGGTCGACGAGATCTGCCGACAGCTGCGTTTGCGTGACCTAGGCGGGATCGTCGTCAACGACCTGATCGACATGAGGCCTGCCGGCAACCGCCGCAAGGTCGAATCGCGCATGCGTGACAACCTCAAGAAAGACCGTGCCAAGACACGCGTCGGCCCGATCAGCACGTTCGGCCTGCTTGAGATGACCCGGCAACGCATGCGCCCGTCGCTGCGAAAATCGATCCACGCTGAATGTCGGCACTGCGCTGGCATGGGATACACCCAGAGTGCTGAGTCAGTCGTGCTCAATGTCATGCGGATGCTTGCGCTGGTCATGCAGCGGGACGATGTCGCCAGGGTTGAACTCACGATCAGCCCGGATGTCGCGTTCCAACTGCTCAACCGCAAGCGCAACGAGCTGACGCACATCGAAGAAGCACATGGCAAGCAGGTGCTCGTCCGCGTCGGTGGGGGTCGGCTCGACTATATCTCGATCGATGCGTTTGATAACCGCAACCAAGCCCTGGCGACTGAAGAAGCCGACACGCTTAAGAACCTGCGTAAGGAATCGGACAAGACTTATCGCCAACTCGACGACCCGGACTTACCCGAGACGGTCGCCACGGTTGTTGCCGATGAGGATGCCGACGCCCAGCCTTCGATTGAGGACCAGAGTCACGACGATCAAGACGATCAGGACGACCAAGACGATCGCGATGAAAGTGCTGACACGGCCGACGACGCGAAAGCAGAAGAAGAAGAAGAAGAAGACGATAGGCCCAAGAAAAAACGTCGTCGGCGACGAAGACGTCGTAGCAAATCTGGCGATTCCGAGGATGGTTCAGCGACTGTGCAGGACGAGGACACGAAGCCTGAGCAAATGCAGGACGAAGACTCGAAAGAAGCAAACGATCAAACATCCTCAGACGAATCGGAGGACAGCGACGACCAACCCAAGAAAAAACGTCGCCGACGCCGACGCGGTGGCCGGGGCCGAAAGAAGCGGGACGGCGACGCTGAGCAGGACGGTGAATCCTCCGGCGAGAACAACTCACCGCAACCCTCAGACGACCCACCACAACAGGCGGAGTCCGCTTCAGCGGCCGAATCAGACGAGTCGGCTCAATCCACTGGGTCAGAAGACACAGACAACGACGCATCCGACTCGAACACGCAAGACAAGCCCAAGCGTAAGCGTTCACGCCGACGGTCGAAGAAAACTCGCGACGAGTCGTCAGAGAAAGCGACCAATTCTTCGGAAAACACGACCACGAGCGATGCGCCTGCCGCCGTCGTGAGCGAAGCGAAGGACGAGAAGCCTGCCCGCCTAAAGCCTTCGCAAAAGAAGAAGATTGTCAAGCGTAACGCCCCACCGCCGGACGCGGTGAGTAACGGCTACTCCAACCGACGGTTCGACGACAGGGAGTAGTGTGAGTAGCCACCTCGAACATCCCCGCCGCCTCATCGTGCTCGGTTCGACCGGGTCGATCGGTGTCAACACGCTCAGCGTCGTCGATCACCTGACCCGCAACGGTAGCAAGATCGAGATCGTGGGGCTGGCCGCAAGGTCCAGCACCAAGCTACTCATCGAGCAGGCCAAGCGATTTAACGTCAAGCACCTGGCCGTCGCAGATAAAACCAGTGCCGCGAAGCTGCACGAGGTGATGCCCGACGTCGAAATCTTCGCTGGCGAGGATGCTGCGTTTCAACTGGTCAAGCACGTGAAGTGTACGGACGTCGCCGCGGCGATCGTTGGGATCGCGGGGCTGCTGCCGACTCTGGCGGCGGTAGAGTTGGGGCTTCGGGTCCATCTTTCAAATAAAGAATCGCTTGTCGCCGCAGGCGAGCTGGTGACGCGTAAGGCCGCCGAGAGCGGCGCGGCATTGCTGCCCGTCGATTCAGAGCACTCGGCGATCTTCCAGTGCTTGGCCGGCGTGCATGAACAGCCGCGATCCAAAGCGATCCGCCGCATTGTCCTCACGGCGTCCGGCGGGGCCTTCCGTGATCGCCCGCTTGACGAGATCCCCAACGCCACGCCTGAAGATGCACTGAAGCACCCGACATGGGACATGGGGCCGAAGGTCACCATCGACGCGGCGACGATGATGAACAAGGGCTTGGAAATGATCGAGGCGTACTGGCTCTTCGGCGTCCCGGCCGACAAGATCCAGCCGCTGATCCATCCGCAATCGCTGGTCCACAGCTTCGTCGAGTTGGTCGACGGCTCGGTCCTCGCCCAGCTCAGCCCGCCGGACATGCGTTCGCCGATCCAGACCGCGCTGACCTGGCCCGATCGTGTGGCGGGCTGCGGCGACAAGCTGGACTGGTCCAAGCTCAATGACCTGAGCTTCTACCCGCCCTGCCCCGAGCGGTACCCCGCCATCGCACTGGCCTACAAAGCCTTGAAGCTCGGCGGCACCGCCACAGCGGTCCTCAACGCGGCCAACGAAGCGGCAGTGCAGGCCTTCCTCGATCGCAAGATCGCCTTTGGCCGGATTGTCCCGCTGGTCGCACACGCTTTAGACACGATCGAGCCGCAATCGGCCGATCACCTGACTACGATCCTTGACGCCGACCAGGCCGCCCGGTCATGCGTCGCCGATGAACTCCAAGCCACCCCTGGATAACGACTGCTTATGTTCGGATTCCCCCTCATCGAATTTATCTACCTGGTGCTCGGCTTCGGGTTCCTCATCTTCGTTCACGAACTGGGCCACTTCGCCGTGGCCAAGTGGGTCGGCATCCGCTGCCCGCAGTTCGCCATCGGGTTTGGTAAGGCCATGTTCTCCTGGCGCAAAGGCATCGGGATCGTCCGCGGCTCGACCGAGGCGGAGTACGAAAAACGCTGCATCGAAAAGCTCAAGGCCGACGGCGTCGAACCCGAAGCCGATGGCCCACACACCGGCACCGCGCGTTACGACACCGACGTGGTTAAGGAAAAACACCCCAGCCCGTACACCGGCAAGCAGATCTACGCCGTCGGCGACGAACTGGGTCTGGGCGAGACCGAATACCGACTCAACTACCTGCCCCTGGGCGGCTACGTCAAGATGATGGGCCAGGAGGACATGGACCCCAACGCCAAGTCCGATCACCCCAACGCCTACAACAACAAACCCATCTGGGCGCGGGCCTGTGTGATCTCAGCCGGCGTCGTGATGAACATAATCTTCGGCGCGATCTTCCTGGCCATCGCCTTTAGCATCGGCGTCGAGTTCCCCCGCGCGACCGTCGGCATGGTCATCCCCGACATGCCCGCGACCACGACCTACGCTCAAGGCCACGAAGGCGACCCCAACTACCTGGGCTTCCAGGAAGGCGACGTCATCGTCAGCGTCAACGGCGAAGAGCCCGAAGACTTCAAGGATGTCAAGATCGCGATCGCACTGAGCGGAAGCAAAGACGACGTCACCATCGAAGTAAAGCGCCGCGGCATCGAAGAAACCTTGACCTACGTCTGCCCGTTGAAACGTGGTAAGGACGCGGAGAAATTGTTATCCGTCGGCCTGGGCCCCGGGCCAGGGTTGAATATCGCGAGCTTTATCGAATCCAAAGGCGAAGTCGCCAAATGGTACAACGAACGGCTCGAAGTCGTTCCCGCAGAGAAGCGTCAGCCCGGCGACTCGATCACCATCAAGCAGGTCAACGGCCAGGACATCACGAGCTACCCTGAATACCTCGCCGCGTTTGATGCGTCGAATGGTGAGCCGGTCAATGTCCAGTTCTGGGACAACGCCGAGCCCAATGCGTCGAGCGTGTTTGCGGTGGCAAGCGTACCGACACTGGTGCGCTACCCTGACAAACCTAACAACCTGCTGGGCATGGTCCCGGCCGGCCAGATCAAGGCCGTGTCCCCCGATACCCCCGCAGAAGAAGGCGGGCTCAAAGCGGGTGACCTGATCCTCGCCGTCGGCGACTCGGACCGTATCAACAGCGTGCCCGACCTTCAGATGACGATCCTGGACAACCCCGACCAAGGGTTCAAATTCACCATCCTGCGCGATGGCAAGCTCATCACCACCGACGAGATCAAACCCAACAGCGACAACATCGTCGGCATCCAGATCGTACCCGCGCTCGACACCCTCGTTCTCGCCAAGGTGCTTGACGGTCTGCCCGCCGCCAAGCTGAACGATGGCGACGGCTTCCTCCCCGGTACCGTGGTAACACACGTCAACGATCAGCCCGTTTCGACTTGGGCCCAGATGCAAATTGCCTTGAAGCAAATCGCAAGCGAGCCAATCGAAGGCCAACCCGCGCCAATCTTGCTCACCGTGAAGCTGCCGATCGACAACGCGCCGGCCGAGAAGGTCGCGCTGTCACTGAATGATGCTGACTATCAAGCCCTCACCGCTGCCGGCTGGTCGCCGGACCACGCCTCGTTCTTCCCGCTGACGGACTACACGCTGATCCAAGCCGAGGGGCTGGGCGACGCGTTGATGATCGGCGCAGACAAGACCAAGGACTTTGTCCTCCAGACGTACATCACGCTCTTGCGATTGATTCAGGGCGATGTGAAGCTCTACAACCTCCGCGGGCCGGTCGGCATCATCGACACCGGCACGCAGGTCGCCCAGCAGGGCTTCCCCTACCTGCTGTTCTTCCTCGGACTGATCAGCGTCAACCTGGCTGTGATCAACTTCCTACCGATCCCCATCGTGGACGGCGGGCACATGGTGTTCCTGGCTTGGGAGAAGATCACCGGCAAGCCGCCAAGCGAGAAGATCCAGGTCGGCTCGCTGTACGTCGGGCTCGGGCTGATCGGGTTCGTATTCCTCGCCACGTTCTACTTCGACGTGATGCGGATCATTACGGGCCTCTTCTAAAGCTCACACAGGCCCGGTCGCCGCGGCTTTTGTATACTGCTCCGCTTGGCAAATCAACAAAACAAATCGTCGCTTGCGCGTATCCTCGTCCCCCTGGTCGTTGGCCTGGTGGGTGTGCTGGTCGTGCTGAGCCTCATGAACCCCCGCAAAGATGAGCCGGGCGCAGACACCGATGCGCCCATTGCTCAAACCGATCAGGCAACGCCTGACAAGCCAGCGGCTCAACAGGACGCGGACAAGCCTGCAACTACGGATCAACCCGAGCAGCCTGATGCCGTCGCCGACGAGCCTGCGGACGACGAGCCTGCCGCCGCCGACCCGCAAGCGGTTGCCACCGAAACCGAAACAGACGCCGAGCCAACCCCAACCGATCAGTTCGAAAACCTCCGCCCCGCGTTTACGGATAAGGCTGCCGACCTTGACGAGCCCGATGACCTGATCACCCTTGGCAGCCTCGACCCCGAGGCCGGCTACGCGATCAGCGCAAGGATCAACCCCTACCGCGCTGCGATCTACGACCTCACTATCGTCAACGAATACCACAAGGTCGATGGCGAAAACCAGTACAAGCTGCTCAACCCGATCAGCTTTGACCTGGACGATAACAACTACCCCGAGGCGGGCAGCTACGCCGCGTCGTACCTGACGATCAACGGGAAGCGCATCAAGCTCTGGCAACAAGACGCTACAACGAGCGACTGGGCCGGGCACTGGCAAGTGACGTCCGCCACAGAGAGCAAGATTGTTCTTTCGTTGAAGATCATTGCGGGTCCAGCCGACAACCTGATCGACATCGCGCAAGTCAATCGCACTTACCAATTGGTCAAGTCCGACGCTCCCGGCAATCACACCGTCCAACTCAACCAGCACGTCCAGAACCTCACTGACGAGCCGATGACGATCACCTGGGAGCAGATGGCCCAGGGCGGCCTCTACCACGCCACCAGCGACTACCTCCGCGGCCGCAGCCAGCAGTACGTGCTTGGCTACTTCGACCTCGACTACGACCCCACGCGTTTTGCGATCCACGTGGATGGCGGGTTCCTGCCCGAGCCCGACTTGGTCGGCAAGCTCAAAAACCCCAACGACACCGGCAAGTGGAAATCCATCTGGCCCAACCCGAAGATCGACGAGCCCGAGACAAAAGAACTCGCCTGGCTCGCCTCGGAGAACCGCTACTTCGTCGCGATCAGCTCGGCCCCGGTCAACGACTTGCGCGACGACCTCGAGCCGGGCGATCTCAAATCGCTTCAGTCGATTTACCCAACCGTCAGCACGACGATTTATCCCAACGAGTTGCAATCGCCTTCGATGAAGGATGAGAAGCGCCGGGTCATCATCGACTTCGCCAGCAAGCCCATCACGCTTAAGCCCGGCGAGCAATCGCAGGCAAGCGCCCTGTCGCTGGACCTCTTCGCTGGCCCGCGTGAAGACGTCCTGTTCACCCAGCAGCCCTACAAAGCGCTGCAATACGACAAGACCATCCGCTACTCGCTCGGCGGGTGCTTTGGATTCTGCACCTTCCAATGGCTGGCTCACCTGCTGCTGGGCTTCTTGGAATTACTTCACGCGGTCGTCTTCGACTGGGGTGTGGCGATCATCATCCTCGTGCTCGTCGTTCGGCTGGTCCTGCACCCGCTGACCAAGCGCGGGCAGACCGGCATGATGAAAATGGGCAAGCAGATGGCGGCGGTGCAGCCCGAGATCGCCAAGCTCAAGAAGAAGTACGCCGACGACCCACGCGCGATGCAGGCCGAGCAGATGAAGCTCTTCCGCGAGAAGGGGATCAACCCCGCGTCCGGCGCGCTGGGCTGCCTGCCGATGTTCCTGCAGATGCCGATCTGGATCGCCCTCTACGCCATGCTCTACTACGCGATCGAGCTTCGGCACGTTCCTGCGTTCTACGGCGTGTTCCAATCGTTTGGTGGCTGGCCCTTCCTCGCCGACCTTTCCAGTGCCGACCGCTTCATCCCGCTGTTCGCCGACGACGGCTCGCACATCCTGAACCTGCTGTTCATCCAGCTTGACTACTCGTCGATCAACCTCCTGCCGATCCTCATGGGCATCACGTTCTTCATCAACATGAAGTTCACCACGCCCCCGCCGATGAACGAGCAGCAGGCGACCCAGCAGAAGATCATGCGCATCATGCCGCTGCTCTTCCCCTTCTTCCTCTACTCCGCGCCGGCCGGCCTGACGCTGTACATCTGCGCCTCAACCATGGCGGGCATCGTCGACAGCTACATCGTCCGCAAGCACGTCAAAGAGCTTGAAGAATCCGGCGACCTCTTCAAGCCCAAAGAACGCAAGCCCGGCGGCTTCATGGACAAGCTCCACAAAATCGCCGAGACCAAGCAGGCCCAGATGGAAGAAGCCAAGAAGCAGCAGGAACAAAACAAGGGCCCACAGCAGTACAAGAAGCGCAAGCGGTGAACCCGGTGAGGTTGCCGGGGGTGCCACACAACTGCCCGAAGGGCTGCTGTGTGCGAACTGATTTTATGATGTCACGGTCACTCGGCACACAGCTTGCTGGAGCAAGTTGTGTGGCTCCCGATGATGCGTCCCGTTAGTCTTGTCGAGCCCTTCCGATGCAGCCACCGACCGACACGATCATCGCCGTCAGTTCGCCGCCGGGCCGATCGTCGCGCGGCCTGATCCGTATTAGCGGCCCGGGCGTATCGACCGTGCTCAACCATGTGCTCGATGACGCGACCCACCCGCCACGCGAGCTGACACCGGTCCGTCTTACCAACCCCAACATCCCCGCCCTGCTGCTGCGTTTCGACAGTCCCGCCAGCTACACCGGCGACGACCTGGCGGAGCTGCAACTGCCCGGCAACGCCGCACTCCTCGACCGCGTCCTGCACCAGCTCCTCCAGCTTCCGGGGGCACGCCTGGCCGAGCCCGGCGAGTTCACCTTCCGCGCCTACACCGCTGGCAAGCTCGACCTCACACAGGCCGAGGGGATTGGCGCCACCATCACCGCCGTCAGCGACAGCCAACTCGCCGCCGCCACGCTCCTGCGCCAAGGCAAGCTCGGCCAAACCGCCGAACTACTGGTCGACCAGCTCGGCAACCTCCTGGCCCTCGTCGAAGCAGGCATCGACTTCACCGATCAGGAAGACGTCACCCCGATCCCCCCGGAAGTATTGAACGAGAAAATCGAAGGGCTCGCTGGCGAGTTGGACGCACTACTTAGCCGCAGCCGATCCTGGGGCGCGATCGAGTCGCTGCCTCGCGTCGTCCTCGTCGGCCCGCCCAGCGTCGGCAAGAGCACGCTCTTCAACGCCCTGCTCGGCAGGGAACGTGCCGTCATCGACGCCACCCCCGGCACCACACGCGATGCCCTGGCCGAGCCGCTGCAACTCACCGACGCCGACGGCCGCGCAATCGAAGTCATGCTCATTGATCTCGCCGGGCTCGACGATGCCCTCGCCGATCAAACCCTCGCACCGGATCGCGCCGCACAGCAGGTCGTCCATGAAACCATCCAACAGGCCGACCTGCTCGTCCGCGTCTCGGATGATGGCCAGCCGATCCCCTTGGATACAACCGTGCCGGTGATTGAGGTGCTCGGTAAGTGTGATCAGCCAGGCAGCCCATCAACTCCGCCGCATACCATCCGCATCAGCGCCCACACCGGCCTCGGCATCGACTCGCTCAAACACGCAATCACGTCGCAACTCGCCAGTCAGGCGGTGAGCCTGCGTGCCGACCTGCTCGCCCTGCAACCCCGACACGAGCAGGCGATCAACGTGGCCGCCACGGCACTCAAGCAGACCCAGCAGTGCCTGAGCACTTCCGCACCCGATCGGCTGGACGATGTCGAACTGCTCGCCGACTCGATGCGTGCCGCGCTTGATGCGCTCGCCTCGCTCGGCGGCCGACTGACCCCCGACGAAGTCATCGGCCGAGTCTTCGCGACCTTCTGTGTGGGCAAATAGGGAATCGGGATTAGGAAGTAGGGAATCGGCCAAGGCACATCTGTCTCCTCTATTGCCTACTCCCTATTCCCTGCTCGTATAGAATCGTTCGCTTCGACCTGAATAAAGCACCACCATGGCCAAGGGCAAAAAGAAAAAACAAAACCTCGCCCCGCGGATACTCAACCGCCGGGCCTCGCGCGACTACGACCTCTCGGGCCACCTCGAGTGCGGGATTGTCCTGCAGGGCAGCGAGGTCAAGAGCGTTCGACACTCCCGCGTCTCCATCGCCGAGGGCTACGCTGCTGTGAACCCGCACACGATGGAGCTCTGGCTGCACAACGTCGACATCGCCCTGTACCCCCAGGCCGGCCCACTACAGCACATGCCCAAGAACGCCCGCAAGCTGCTGGTCCACAAAGCCCAGGTCAAAAAACTCTTCGGCGCCACGACGTCCAAGGGCGTCACCCTCGTCCCCACCGCCATGTACTTCAAGGACGGCCGCGTCAAGGTCGAGATCGCCATCGCCGAGGGCCGAAAGAGCTACGACAAACGCGACAACATCAAGAAACAAGAAATGGAACGCGAAGCCAAACGCGGGATGACACGGAAGGTGCTTTGATTTAAGGCCGTTTTTAGCCACAGATTACACAGATGGACACAGATTTTGAACCACGAACGCACAAAGAACACAAAGCAAACCGTGTGTCTTTACTGCCTTCCTTGGCGAACTTGGTGCCTTGGCGGTTAAATGCCTTGAATCAACTAGCAGTGACTTCCGACAGCGCCGCCAGCGCACGCTCTCTCGACTCTTTGTGATCCACGATCGGCTGAGGATAATCCTCGCCCAGCGTCACGCCCGCTTGTTGCAGTTCTAGCGGTGGGCATTCCCAGGGTTTGTGGATGTACTTCTTAGGGACGTCTTTCAACTCCGGGCACCAATGCTTGACATACTCGCCGTCGGCGTCGAACTTTTCGCCTTGGGTCATCGGGTTGAAGATGCGAAAATAAGGCGCGGCGTCGGCGCCGCAGCCGCCGGCCCATTGCCAGCCGAGGGTGTTGTTGGCCAGGTCGGCGTCGACGAGCGTGTCCCAGAACCACTTGGCGCCCTCGTGCCAGTTGATGAGCAGGTGCTTGACGAGGAAGGAGGCGACGACCATGCGGACGCGGTTGTGCATCCAGCCGGTGTGGTAGAGCTGGCGCATGCCCGCGTCGATGATGGGGTAGCCGGTTTGGCCGCGTTGCCATGCCGCTAAAGCGGCACGGCCATCGCCCTTCTTGTGGTTTTCCCATGGGAACTTTTTGTATTTTTCGCGTAGGGGGTTGTCTGGGGTTTGAGGAAAATGGTAGATGAGGTGATAGCCGAACTCGCGCCAGAGGACTTCGCTGATAAAGTGGTTGATGTTGTCCTTCTCGCTTTTAGAGGACGCGTCTTTGAGTTTTTTTCGCGCGGCATGGTAGGCCTGGCCGGGGCTGGCTTCGCCGAAGTGCAGGTGCGGGGAGAGCTTGGAAGTCGCGTGGATGGCGGGGTAGTCGCGCGCTTTTTTATAGGTTTCGATCGGGTCTTTGACGAAGGCTCGCAGTCGCTTGGCGGCGCCTTGTTCACCGGGTTGCCACTCTTTGGCTAGCCCGTCGTACCACTTGATGTCGGGCATGAGGCCCAGGTCATCGAGCTCGGCGGAGGCGGGCCATTTCCAAGGTGAGTCCAGTGATTTGGGCGCGGGCTTGGGTGTCTCGGGCTCGGGCAGTGCTTCGACAAAACGACGGAACGGCGAGTAGACCTGATACGGATTGCCTTGTTTGGTCTGCGCTTGCCAAGGCTCGAACAACAACGCGCCATTGAAACTCTGCGCATCGATGTTGACTTCGGCCAGGCCGCGTTTGACCCGCTTGTCTGACTCGATCAACGCGGGCTCGTAGCGACGGTTCCAGACTACGGCGTCGGCCTTGGCCGTCTTGGCGAGGTCCTTGAGGATTTCGAGTGGGTCGCCTTGGGCGAGGATCAGGCGGGAGCCGATCTTTTCAAGCGACTGGGTCAATGCGATGAGCGACTGGTGCAGCCACCACTTCGACGCCCCGCCGCGTTGCCAGGTGCCCTGCTCTTTGGGCGACCAGATGAACACCGGCACCACCGCCCCCTGCGCAGCGGCGTGTTTGAGTGCGGGGTTGTCGGCCAGTCGCAGGTCGTTACGGAACCAATGAATCGTCGTTTGCATAGGCAAGTTTAGGCACGATGCATCTCATGCCGCAGCGCTGCGTCAAGATCAGTGAATTGAAACGTAAAGCCTGCATCGAGCAGTCGCTTGGGGACCACGCGGATGCTGCCGAGGACGAGGGCCTGGGCACACTCGCTGCCGTAGAGCAGCTTGGGCGCGAAGCCGGGTACGGGCAGGATCGTCGGGCGCTTCAGCACCCGGCCCAGCGCCTTGGTGAACTGTTTGTTCGTGACGGGGTCGGGCGCGACGGCGTTGACCGGGCCGCTGATCTCGGGGGTATCGATCGCGTGTTCGATGATACGGACCAGGTCGGTCAGCGCGATCCAACTCATCCATTGGTTGCCGCTGCCGACGACGCCCCCGAGGCCGAGCTTGAACGGCGGGAGCATCGCGGCCAGTGCCCCGCCTTCGGGTGAGAGGACGATGCCGATGCGGATGTGGACGACGCGGATGCCCGCCTGTCGCGCGGGGTCGGCGGCCTGTTCCCACTGCACACAGACATCGGCGAGGAAGTCGGTCTCGGTATTGCCCGGCGGGTCGTCTTCGGTGCGTGGGTCGGATTGGGCGGAGGTTCCGGGGGTGACGCCGTAGTAGCCGATGGCCGAGGCGACGATGAGGGTGCGCGGGCCGTCGGGGATGCCGGCTAAGGTTTGAGCCAGCGCGTAGGTGCTCTGGACCCGGCTATCGCGGACGCGTTGCTTTTTCTCATCGGTCCATCGGCCCATGATGCCTTCGCCGGCGAGGTGGACCACCGCATCGCACTGGGCCAGGGCCTTGGCA
>JARFRI010000252.1 GCA_029287335.1 Phycisphaera sp.
GAGGATTTGTTTTTCGTTGCCGATGTAGCCGTCGGTGAGGAAGGTGACGACGCGGTAGCGTTCACGATCGTGTTTGAAGTCGAGCGCGGCTTTGATGCCTTCGATCATTTGGGTGCCGCCGCTGCCTGAGAGGTTATCGACATAGCTGATCGCGCGTTTGATGTTCCGGGGCGTCGCAGGGATCGGCTCGGGGCCCAGCGCACTGGCGTTGTTGCTAAAGCGGATGACCTGGAAGGTGTCGGTGGGGCGGAGTTGCTTGAGCGCGTGTTCCATGGCGTCTTTGGATTGGCGCATCGGCTCACCGGACATCGAGCCGGAGCAGTCGAGCACGAAGACCATTTCCATGGGCTGTCGGTCGAGCTGTTCGAGGTTAGCCGGGGGGTAGAGCATGAGCGTGAAATACTTCTCGCCGTTTTGATCACGGTGCGTGACCAGGCCGGACTTCATCTGCTTGCCCGCGACGCGGAAGGCGAAGACGAAGTCTTTGTTGGGGATCGTGTCGTTTGGCGAGAGGTTAACACTCAGTTGATTAGGGCTGTTGTGTGGATTGGTCGCGCTGACGGTGTGGGTCAGGCAGCGAGCTTCTTCGATGGAGATGCCGGCGTCGATGTTGAGGGCGACGTTGATGTCGTGGCCGGAGCGCTCGTCGGGGCGGAGGTACTGGATGACCTTGCCGTTGGCGTCGGCGTTGTGCGCGTTGGGTGCATGTCGGCTGACCGCGTGGATGGGGTCTTCGGTGCCGGCGGGGTTGAATCGCGGGCCGACGACCATCGGGAAGGTGAAGGTGTACCAGCCGTCGGCATAGCCCAGCGTGTTGAAGTAGCGGATGTTGATATCGATCTGCTTGCCCGGCTCAATGTTCGCGACCTTCTGCTCAAAGATGTTCGGCCGAATCTGGCTGAGCAGCGACGCATTAAAACCCTGAGCGCGGGCTTGGTTGTAGATGCGCTCGGCTTCTTCTTTCTCACGAATAATCCCGCGGATTTGTCGGCGATCACCTTCCGGGCCGACTTCCATGACGAACTCGCTCACGGCGGCGTCCTGGGGCAGCGGGAACTGGTAAACCGCTTCGATCTTGGAGTCGAAGGGGTTGTGGAATTGTTGCTGGACATCGACGGTGGCGATGTAGCCGGTGACAGAGGCCGAGACGTTCGTATGCTTGAGCGGCATGGGCACGAGCGTCGGCTCTTGGTCTTGTTGGGTCGGCGGAATCAGCGCGACCATCGCGCCAGCACCGGGGTGATCGTCGTCACGGCTGGCTTGTTGTGGCTTGGTGTTGGGCGAGGGCTTGACGATGACCCAGATGTCGTCGCCGGGCTTGGCGAGGGCGAGAGGGCTTTCCTCAACCAATCTCTCATTGTTCCAATCTGCCGGCCGAGGCGTTACCGGTGCAAGCGGAGCAGCTTGTCGATTCTCCATGCTTCTGGATACTCCCCAATCCACCGCGGCGGATTGATGGCACGCGACAAGCCAACCCATCGCACCGACGAGCATCACAAGTAAGAACAGCAGCGGGAGTTTGGTTTTCATCTTTTATTCTGGCCTTTCTGGGGTCCGGAAGGAGTAGCTGGCTTTGGCGTCGATACGCTTGCCGTCGGCGTTGCCGGCGGTGGTGAGTTTGAGTTGGATCGCGGCGATCGCTTCTTCATCCACTTGCTTGTCGAACATGACATGCACCGTCGCGACACGGATCGCCTGGGTCGGTAGCGCGTCGGCCTTAAGCTCGGGCAGCGCGTACTCGGCGAGGATCAGGCGGTCGCTTTTCTCTTGCGTGGCAACGGGATCGAAGTAGGGCGGTCGGCCGTGGTTGAAGGCTTCGTGCTCGCCCGCCTCGACGCCGACGACGGTGAAGGAGGTGTCAGCGGAGGTGAGTTCGAATTGATAGGCGGCGAGGGGTTGGCCCAGCGGGTCGATGGTGATGTCGAGGGTGGCGAAGGTGGTGGCGGGAAGTTCGGCGCTGTCTCGCAAGTCGATCGCATCAATAGCTCCAGGCGGTAGCCCGGAGCCGCCACCTTGCGCCACCTCGGAAGCTCCGATTGATTTTGGCGTGGTTGCGCCTGGCTCCCGCCCGGAGCTTTGGATGCCAAGGATGGCGGCGAGTGTGATGGCCACGAATGTTTTCATCAGCCTTGCTCCCCGGGGTTGAGCGTGACGGCTTTGCTGGCGATCCAGTCGATGTCTTGTTGGTCGATGCGGCCGTCGCTGTTGTAGTCATATGCCTTGGCCGAGCCGCCGGCTTCGACGTGTTTGGCCAGTGCGTAGGCGTCGAGGATGTCGACGCTGCCGTTGGCATCGAGGTCGCCGCCCCGTGCGGGCCGGGCTTTCTCATTATTCATCGCGACGCTCGGCAGGTCGGCGCTGGGCGACTTCTCTTGCGCGGGGTTGCCGATGAACAAGACGAAGGCGATCATCGCCGCTGCCGCGATCGCGCCGCCGGTGGAGCCTGCGAAGAACAGCCGGAGGTTACGCCGCTTGCGGCTTAGCCCCGCTGTCGCCAAGTACTGACGGGCCCCGGAAAGCACGTCGGCGTCACGCTGGTGGTCGGGCAGCACGGCCGGTCCATCGAGGTCGCGCAGGGCGTCGATGATGGCGGGGGGTAGCGTGTCGAATTGCTTGTCTTCGTTTGGCATGGCGGCTTCCGTGTGTACAGGGCGCGAGTCTTGCGTCGGGTTCAAAGGTCGAAATATTTTTTTGTTGCCGGGCTCTCGCGGAGCTTTTTGATGGCGTGGTGGGTGCGGGTTTTAACAGTGCCTTCGGGGATGTCCAGGGCCTGGGCGATCTCTTCCACCGATAACCCGTCGATAAAGCGCAGCACGAGCACCTCGCGCTGCGCGTCGGGCAGGCTCGCGAGCAGTACATGTAAATCGTCCGCGTCGTGATTGCTTCCGGGGGCGGGAGCGGGTTGGGCGTGGAGGGCTTGGTCGGAGGTGTCGCCTTGAGCGCGTTTGGCTTTTTGCTTGAGTGATAGCGCGTTGTGTTTGACGACGGGGTAGAGGAAGGTGGTGAGCTTGGCGGTGAGGGTGAAGCCGGGGAACTTTTTATAGAAGTAGACGAAGCTGTCCTGGACCGCGTCGAGGGCGAGGTTGCGCTCGCCGGTGTAGCGCATCGCGAGGCGCAGGGTGTAGTCACGGTGGCGGTAATAGAGGGCTTCGAAGGCTTTGGCGTCGCCTTGATTGACCGCGTCGATGAGTTG
>JARFRI010000260.1 GCA_029287335.1 Phycisphaera sp.
TTACGCCGCGATGCGCATCGTCACCGCGGGGCTCTTGGTGTCCCGGACCCAGCGCGAGGCTCGGCCGCGGTGGTTGCAGACGGTGGACAGGCGACGCAGGTACACGTCCAACGACTGCTCGTCGAAACGGGTCAGAAACTCGGCGGATGCGGAGTGGTTGCGCTGTCGGATCAGGTCGATGGTCTGCTGCTTGGTCATCGCGATTCCTTATGAAGTGGACCACCAAAGATCGGTCTATTTTTTTGTTCTGCTGGATGAGTAACTGAAGTGGACCACGCTTTTTGCCGAGCCGAGCGACACGCTGTTCAGAGGCCGACTTTTTCGGACCCGCCTCAGCGCCGCCCGTGCTTATCGGGCTCAAGACCCGGCCAGGCCCCGATAAGCCCGAGACGGATTAGGACACGCCAAAGTTTGGGATACAATGGGCGATCGCGGGTCACCCGGTGTGGTGTGACCTTGCCGCGCATGAGTTGAATCCCAGGCGAGCCGACATGCCCCCCGTCACGATCCTTAGCCCGTACTCCGGCCGACCGGTGAAGATCCGCGAGCACGACCTAGGCCGAGCGCTGCGCGACGAGGAGGGCCGAGTGTTCTACGTCGTCGAAGACCCCGAGCACGGCCGATACGCCGCGCGAACCCGCAAGGGCTCAGCCAAAGACCTGCAGCGCTACCGACAGATCGAGTCCGGCGTCGCCAAGCTCGAAGGCGATCTCCAGTTAGACGACGCACCGGCCTCGCAAATCCACGACGCGACCGGCAGCAAACGCCGCAGCCCCGTCGGCGTGCTGCTGCTCATCGTGATCCTCGCCGCCGTCGCCGCAGCAGGCTACATCTACCTCAACCACCCGCAGTGGTTTGGGCTGGGCGAGCCGGTCAACGAAACGCAGGAAGCGGACGACGCCGAGCAATCCTCCAGCCAATCGCCTTCGTACGAAGTTAAAGCGGTCGCACAGAAAACGACTCCCGACCCTTTTTCCCGCCCTTTTTCCCGCAATCCCAGCGCACCGGGCCTTGCCGCCGCCCCGCTGACGTCTGTGCAAACCGGGCAAGCCGCCACGGCATACAACGCCGATCGCCCGCCGCTGCCCGACGGCATGGACTCCGACCCCGAGCCCATCTTTGTCGCCGCGCGGACCCGGCCGCACACTGCGACAGATCGTGCCGACCGCCGAGCCACTGGGCCGGTTCTAGCCACGCCAAGCCACACCGTGCCCATCGCGCTCGCCGCCGCACAGTCCAAGCCGATCGATTTTGATGACTTCCACCACACCGCTTCGGGCCTGCGCTACAAGATCACCCACCTCACCGACGGCGTCTCGGCCCGCGCGGGCAACTACCTCGCCGTCCGCTACACCGCACAAACCCTCGACGGCAAAGTGCTGATCGACGACGCCTCGCAATCCTTCATCCTCGCCAGGGGCCAGGCCATCCGCGCATTAGACGAGGGACTGGCCGGCATCCGCGAAGGCGAGCAACTCCGCATGCTGATCCCACGCGGCCACTCGGACACAGGCAGCCTGCCCGGCATCGAGCGTCTGCCCGATGTGCCCTTCCTCCTTGACGTGCAACTCGTCTCCGTCCGCCCCGGCGTCACCTACATCATCGAATCGCCCGGCGACATCGACAGCCGACCCTGCACACCCGGCGATCGCGTATATGTCAACTACCTCGCAAAGGTCGAGGGCCGAGACGAAATCATCGACGCCACCGTCCACCGCGGCCAGCCCATGCGCATCACCCTGGGCAACAACGAAGTCATCAAGGGCCTGGAACTGGGCATCACCGGCATGCGCCCCGGCGAATCCCGACAACTCTCCATCCCGCCCTACCTGGCCTACGGCAAATACGCCGTCGCCGGCGGACTCATCCCCGAAAACGCCGTCCTCAGCTTCCGTGTCACACTGGTAGGGATCGTGGAAGACGACGAGTAGACGAATTTGCCTTGGGTGCCACACAACTGCCCGAAGGGCTGCTGTGTGCGAACCGCTTTGAACACGTTCTCAAATGATTCAGTACATAGCTGTCTGCGGCAGTTATGTGGCACCCATCAAACAAACATATCCCTTCGCCCTGACACGCTAAACTATCTCCATGCTCCGATTCGCCGTTGTGTTTTCGATCATCCTGCTGGCCACGATCGTCATCGCTTACAACAGTTTTGACGACGGCCTGCCGCCGCTACCCGATGACCCACAGGGCCGCGGCACCTTTACCTTCGCGGTCCCCAACGACCCCGGCTCGCTAGACCCCGGCACAACGTCGGCTTCGTCGGACTTCCGCGTGGTCAAGCTGATGTACGAACCCCTGCTCGTGGTCAAATGGGGCGGCGGCGGCGTCGAGCCGGGCGTCGCGAAAGCCATGCCGACCCTCTCGGCAGATGGCTTGACGTATACCTTCAAGCTGCGCGATGATGCGAAATGGTCCGATGGCCACCCGGTCACCGCCAACGACTTTCTCTATGGCTGGCGTCGCGCGATGCTGCCCGACTCGGCCAGCGACTACGCCTCGCTCTTTTTCCTGATCGACGGGGCCGAGGACTTTTTCCTCTGGCGGCAAGGCCTGTTAAAGATCGACAGCCTCAAAGACGCGATCCAAGACGATGCCCAGCGGCAAGCCTTCCTCGATCGCTTCCCCGATCTGGCCCGGCAATCCAACACGCTAAGCCCACAAGAAAAATGGGACCTCACCCTTAAACAATTCGAGCAGACCGTCGGCATCAAGGCCCTGGACGATCTCACGCTGCAAGTCCACCTCAAGGCACCCACCGCTTACTTCGTAGACCTCGCCGCGTTCCCGACCTTCTCGCCGATGCCCCAGCACGTGTTCGAAGACAAGTCCAACGGGCTGGTCGAGTTCACCGCCGATGGTGCCTGGCGGATTGAAGACGCTTACTTCAACGGCGAACACCCCCAGCAACTGATCACCAACGGGCCTTATTACCTGCGTGACTGGGAACAGAAAGTGCGGATCATTTTTGATCAGAACAAGCACTACTGGAACCGCGATGCGATGGGCAATATCCGGATCGTCGAAGAAACGATCCAGGACTCGAGCCTGCAAATCCTCAAGTACGAGGACGGCCAGATCGACTGG
>JARFRI010000356.1 GCA_029287335.1 Phycisphaera sp.
ACCAACGGCACCGGCGACCCCATCGACAAACCCGTCGGCGTCACCATCAACGACCCATCCATCGACAAGATGCTCGATGGCAAAGCCCTGCCCGACAACGCCTGCTCCATCGACAACCCCGACTGCGAAGCATGTCAGTAAGTTCAACCTAGGCACCACGGTTTAACCGGCCGCACGTTGGAAACAGCGCGCAGGCCGATTCGAGAGACAGAAAAGAAAACGACGTGACGGGCAAAGATGCCCCGAGTAAGACACCCAAGACCATCACCACGGAGTACCCCCATGAGTTGCTGCGACGGCCCAACTGAAGCCTACGACCTAACCAAACCCATCGATGTCAACGCCAAGCGGTTGATCAACTGCAAGGCCGTCGATGTCAACCAGCTCTGCCCCATCAAGTACGAGTGGGCGTGGAACCACTACATCAACGGCTGCGCCAACCACTGGATGCCCACCGAGGTCTCGATGCAAAAAGACATTGAGCAGTGGAAGGACCCCAACCTCTTCACCGACGACGAGCGACGCGTCATCATGCGCAACCTCGGCTTCTTCTCGACCGGCGAGTCGCTGGTCGCCAACAACATCGTGCTCGCGATCTTCAAGCACGTGACCAACCCCGAGGCCCGGCAGTACCTGCTGCGTCAGGCGTTTGAAGAAGCGATCCACAGCCACACGTTCCAGTACGTCGCCGAGTCCTTGAACCTCGACCACCGCGAGGTGTTCAACATGTACCACGAGGTCGACTCGATCGCGGGCAAGGACGACTTCGTCATGTCGCTGACCAGCGAGATCATGAACGACGACTTCAAGACCGACTCGACCGAGAACATCCAGAAGTTCGTCAAGAACCTGATCGGGTTCTACGTGATCATGGAAGGCATCTTCTTCTACTCGGGCTTCGTGATGATGCTGTCCTTCCACCGCCGCAACCAGATGGTCGGCATCGGCGAGCAGTTCCAGTACATCATGCGCGACGAATCGATCCACATGAACTTCGGCATCGACCTGATCAACGGCATCAAGGAAGAGAACCCGGAGATCTGGACCGAGGACTTCAAGGCCGAGTGCGTTGAGCTGATCAAGACCGCCGTGGGTTACGAGATCGATTACGCCAAGGACTGCCTGCCCAACGGCGTGCTCGGGCTCAACGCCGAAGCCTTTGACGAATACGTCAAGTACATCGCCAACCGCCGGCTCGAACGCGTCGGCCTGGGCGCGCAGTACGACAATGTCCGCAACCCGTTCCCATGGATGAGCGAAGTCATCGACCTGGCCAAGGAGAAGAATTTCTTCGAGAGCCGAGTGACCGAGTATCAGAGCTCGGGCAACCTTGAGTGGTAAAACCAGCGATTCCTTGCCACCCGTTTGATGATTCAACCCAGTCTTAAACGCAGCCCCGTGTCGCCCCCCGTGCGGCACGGGGCTTTTTCTTGCTTCGGTTTTACACCCCATTCGAATGTAAGGCTATGATTTGGTAGGCGTCATTCGCGTACGTGAAGGTGGACCTGTAGCTCTCCCTGCTGCTTGGCGGGAGAGAGGACTATTCCACTGGACCCGCTATCTATGACTATGAGACAACGGCTGACTGAACAGTACGGCAACCCGCTGAGGACCACTGCACTAGGCGTACTCGTGGCGACCTCAGGACTTGCGCTGATCTTTGGCTCGCTGCTGCACGATCGCTCCGACGCGACACCGGCGTATGAAACGCTCAAGCCGACGGCGAGTAAAGCAGACGCGGCCAATAAGGTTTCGTACAACCGCGACGTTCGGCCGATCCTGTCGGACAAGTGTTTCAAGTGCCACGGCTTCGACGACAAGACGCGCGAAGCGGGGCTTCGGCTGGACGTCCGCGACGCGGCGCTGACCGAATACGACACCGGTATCCCCATCGTGCCCGGCGACGCAGACAACAGCACGATCATCCAGCGCATCGAAAGCGACAAGCCCAACCGCGTCATGCCGCCCGCATCAGCGCATAAGACGGTGTCGGCCGACGAACTCGCGCTGCTTCGCCAATGGGTTGAAGAGGGAGCCGAGTACGAGCCGCACTGGGCGTTCATCCCGCCGGTGCCCCCGGAAGTGCCGGAGGTGTCCGACGAGGCGTGGGTGAAGAATGACATCGACCGCTTCGTGCTCGCCAAGCTCAACGAGAAGGGTTTGAAGCCTTCGCCCGAGGCCGACAAGCGCACGCTGATCCGGCGCGTCTACCTCGACCTTATCGGCCTGCCACCGACGCCGGAACAAGTCGAAGCGTTCGTCAATGACCAGGCGCCCGACGCGTACGAAAAGATCGTCGACGAACTGCTCGCCAGCGAGCACCACGGCGAGCGGATGGCGCTGCCCTGGCTCGACGCGGCGCGCTATGCGGATTCGAACAGTTATCAGTTCGACAACGACCGCTGGGCCTGGCCCTGGCGCGACTGGCTGATCAAGCAGATCAACTCGGGCCGATCGTTTGACGATGTGATTATTGAAATGCTGGCGGGCGACCTCCTTCCGGGGGCGACGCAGGACCAGATGATCGCGACGTCGTTTAACCGCAACCACTTCATCAACGGCGAGGGCGGCGCGATCAAGGAAGAGGTCCGCTTCACCTACGTCTTGGATCGTGTCGAGACGACCTCGACCACCTTCCTCGGCCTGACGTATGCCTGCGCCCAGTGCCACGACCACAAATACGACCCCATCAGCATCGAGAACTACTACGAGTTCTTCGCGTTCTTCGGCCAGACCGACGAGACCGGCGGGCGTCACAAATCGGTCCCGACCTGGGACTTCCAGTACGTGATCGACAGGCCCTACATCTCGATCGCGACGGACGAGCAGAAACAAGAACACGCACGTCTGAAGAAGGTCGAGAGCCAGGCCGCCGAGGAAATGAATAAACACGGCAGCCGCAATGATCAATTCAACGCGATGCGTCAGTGGGCCAACAAGCTTACGGAAGACGAGCTGAAAGAACTGCCGACCCTGATTTATGGGCTTGCGGGACGGGCACGCTACGGGCGCAGCTTCCAAGCGCCAATGCAAGGCCCCAAGCTGTTGGACTACTACGCGCGCAACGTCGTACCAAAGGACTCCGCCTGGCGCGATGCGTACATCGCATGGAACGACGCGCAAAAAGCACGGATGGATCAGGAAGCGCTGATGCCGTTGGTGATGACGATGGGCGACCGGAAAAAACCGATCGACATCAAGGTCCGCGACCGCGGGCTCTACAGCGCGGAGATCGGCGACCCGCTTGAGCCCGGCCTGCCCACTGCCCTCGGCGGCCTGCCCGACGACCTGCCACGCAACCGGCTTGGCCTTGCCAAATGGATCGTCAGCGACACGAACCCGCTGACCGCGCGCGTGCTCGTCAACCGCCTGTGGCAGCAGGTCTTCGGCGCAGGCATCGTCAAGACCTCCGAAGACTTCGGCCTGCAGGGCGAGGCCCCGTCGCACCCCGGGCTGCTCGACCACCTCGCCGTGCAGTACCGCGACCACTGGGACACCAAGGCGATCATGCGGCAGATCGTCACCAGCGCGACGTACCGGCAGTCGTCGGCGGTGACGCCCGAGCTGTTGGATAAAGACCCGGAGAACAAGCTGCTCGCGCGTGGCTCGCGATTCCGTTTGCCCGCGATGCTGATCCGCGACCAGGCGCTGGCGACATCGGGCTTGTTTAATGACGAGATGTTTGGCCCGCCGGTGTATCCGTATCAGCCGCCGGGGCTGTGGGTGGATGTGAGCTTTGCGCAGTTCGAGTACGTGCAGAGCCAGGGCGACAATTTGTATCGCCGCAGTTTGTACACGTTCTTCCGTCGCACATTGGCCCCGCCGAACATGTTTGATAATGCCAGTCGTCAGGCGTGTACCGTCAAGGACTCACGCACGAATACGCCGCTTCAGGCGCTGACGATGCTCAACGACCCGACGTATGTCGAGGCGGCCAGGGCGCTGGCGATTCGGGCGATGCAGCGGCTTGAATACAAGCGTGCAACGACGCGCGAGATGATTAACGAGATGGTTCGGTTGACGCTGCTTCGCCCAGCGCAAGGCCGCGAGTTAAATGTGCTCGAAGCGGCTTATCAGCGCGAACTTAAATGGTACGGCGCTCGGCCATCGGATGCGGCAGAATTTCTGGCGGTTGGTGAGTTGAAATCCCCTGAAGAAATCGAACCCGCCCACCTCGCCGCGCTGAGCAGTGTCGCACAGACAATCATGAACCTGGACGAAGCGATGACCAAGGAGTGACCCGCCATGCAGATCAACCCCCCAAAACTCGACGGCGTCCCCGACACCAACCCGCTGCTGTCCATGACTCGGCGGACGCTCTTGCAACGCGGCGCGTTCGGCCTGGGCTCGGTCGCGCTCGGCTCCATGATGGACAGCCCCGCACAAGCCACGACGAACAACCCCGCCCTGCCCAGCCCGCACTTCGCGCCCAAGGCCAAGCGCGTCATCTACCTCATGATGGGCGGCGGGCCCAGTCACGTCGATTTATTCGACCCCAAGCCCAAGATGCACGAGTACAACGGCAAGCCGATGCCCGACTCGCTCATGGAAACCACCCGCCTCGCCACGACGCAAGGGCAAAAGAAATTCAAAGTCCTCGCCAGCCAACACCCCTATAAAAAATGGGGCACGTGCGGCACCGAGATCTCACAGATCATCCCCTACACCGGCTCGATCGCCGACGAGATCTGCGTCGTCCGCTCAGCATGGACCGAAGCCGTCAACCACGCACCGGCCGTGACGTATTGCCTCACTGGCAGCCAAATCCCCGGCCGACCCACCATGGGCGCGTGGTCGACCTACGGCCTGGGCACAGAAAATAAAGACCTGCCCGCCTTCGTCGTCATGACCTCGCGCGATAAAGAAAACTCCTGCGGCCAGCTTCTCTACGACCACTACTGGGGCTCCGGCTTCCTGCCCAGCGAGTACCAGGGCGTGCGCATGCGCGGCCAAGGCGACCCGGTCCTCTACCTCAACGACCCCGACGGCGTGGACCGCGAACAGCGTGGCAAAGCCATCGACGACATCAACCAACTCAACCACTTCAAGCATGAAACCGCGGGCGACCCCGAGATCAAAGCGCGGATCGCGCAGTACGAGCTGGCGTACCGCATGCAGATGTCCGTGCCCGAGTTAGCCGACCTATCTGATGAAAGCGAAGACACCCTCGCGCTCTACGGCCCGGATGTGCATCGGCCCGGGTCGTTCGCACGCAACTGCCTGCTCGCCCGACGGCTCGCTGAGCGCGGCGTGCAGTTCATCCAGTGCATGCACGCCGGCTGGGACCAGCACAGCAACCTGCAGACCCAGTTCAAAATCCAGTGCAAGGACACCGACCAGCCCTCGGCCGGCCTGGTGCTCGACCTCAAACGACGCGGCCTGCTCGACGACACGCTCGTCATCTGGGGCGGCGAGTTCGGCCGAACACCCTTTGCACAAGGCAATTCCAACACCGGCCGAGACCACCACGGCAACGCGTACTCTTTCTGGATGGCCGGCGGCGGCGTCAAGCCCGGCACAACCTTCGGCCAGTCCGACGACTTCGCCTTCAACCTTGTCGATAAAGAAAAACAAGGCATGCACATCCACGACTTCCACGCCATCATCCAACACCTCATGGGCGTCGACCACGAACGACTGACCTACCGCTATCAGGGACGCGACTTCCGCCTCACCGATGTGCATGGCGAGGTCGAGAAGTTTAAAGACATCCTGTTGTAGCTTCTATCAAGTGAACGATTATGATGGGTGCCACACAACTGCCCGAAGGGCTGCTGTGTGCGAACTGCTCTTGATTCATCGAAGACCACTCGCACACAGCTTGCTGAAGCAAGTTGTGTGGCACCCAGAAAAGAACACCATCCGATCGAAGGACCACCATGCCGACTTGCCTGCTCACCGCCCTGCTCTCGCTTGTTTTGGTCAGTAGCGCTTTCGCGCAAGACACACGCCCCAACATCCTCGTCATCATGGCCGACGACCTGGGCTTTGCGGACATCGGCTGCTTCGGTGCGGAGATCCAAACACCCAACCTGGACCAGCTTGCCAGCGACGGCCTGCGCTTCACGCAGTTCTATAACACCGCCAAGTGTCACTCGTCACGCATCTCCCGGCTCACCGGGCT
>JARFRI010000405.1 GCA_029287335.1 Phycisphaera sp.
ATCAGCGGGATCTGCGACTTGTCGATGACGTCGGGCTGATCAAGATCGACGTATTCCATACCGAGTTGTGAAGCCATGGCCTTAGCGACGTCGTTCTCGCTGGCATACCCGAGCTTGACCAAGACTTCGCCAATTTTTTCGCGCGTCCCCTCGGCCATCTTCTGAGCTTCGGCTACCTGCTGCTCATTAACGATTCCCCATTTCTGCAATAACTCTCCGACTTGATCACGTCGTTTTGCCATCTAGGCCTCTGCTGCTTCAGGGAATGAGCTGAACTGCACCGCGGGGGTCGATGCTATCTTGATTATCACCGTTGAACAAACCCTTGGCAAGTAGGAAGTTGTAAAACAATTCGCTGGATAAGAAAATACAATGATTGCGGGTTGTAATCCGGCCCCATGGCTTATGCTGTACTGAAACACACGGGGTGCCATTTGCGGCAGATGATCGAAACTGTAACTGAGGGCTTTGTTGGTTCGGCGGCACAAATCGTCCGGCGGATGCGTGTTGTCTCGCTGTGTGGTCTTCTTTTCGCCCACATGCCTTGTGTCGCTGATCAGCGGGATCCTGCCGAAGGCCGCGTGATTAAGCTCACCCTTCCGATTAAGACCGGCCAGGCCACCGGTACCCTCACCAGCTACACACCACTGCTTTTTACCCTTACGACAGAGGAAGGCCAACAGCATCGCGTCCTCTGGAACGCTATTCCTGCCGACAAGGTCGATCGGTATTGGCGGTATCTGGAGCAACCCGCAGGCGACGCGAATGGCCTCTTCGAGCTCGGCGATATTCTCGTCCGACATCAAGATGGGCAAGCCCTCGCCAAGCAAGCCTTCGATCAGGCGCTCGCACTGGACCCGACGCTTGCCCAAGCGATTGAGCAATCACTAAATGGCAAAGAACCCGATGGCACCCCGCGATATGAGGGTAACGCCGACCCTGCGATGTGGGGCGATCTCACTGAAGACGTCATGCAAAAGGGTACCGAGACCCTTCATCATTTCGCGCAGCGCACGCAACGCGAGCTCAGTATCAACTTGAATCTTTACGAGTCTGACCGTTTCATCCTGCTGACCGATACCGATGCCAAGCAGGTCGCATCGTTGTCCGTCAAACTTGTCGAAGGGTACCGTGCGGTCGCCGAACTCCTCGGCGACGACCCGGATGGAAACGTCTTCGTCGGCAAGTGCCTAGTCGTCCTCTTTGATAACCGTGTTGACTACATCCGTTTTCAAAATCAACTCCATGAAACCGACGCACGCGGTACAGGCGGGCTCTGCCACGGCTTTGGCAACGGCCATGTCCACATCGCCGCATACGGGCGTGGTAACTCTAGGCAGACCAACCACGTCGTTGTGCATGAGTTAATACATGCTTATCTCCGGCGATATCGCACCCCTCAGCCGCTGGATGATTGGATCAATGAAGGCTTGGCCGAGCATCTCGCGCACCAGATCGAGCCGCCGCCGGGCAATAACATCTATCTGAAATCACGTTTGCTCTTAGAAGGAAAGAAGGGCCTAGGCGAGGGATTCTTCGAGGGGAAGAACCTTCATGCCTGGCAGTACGATATCGCCGGTGCCTTGACCGGTTACCTGATCGACCGCAGTGAGGCCGCCTATCCGAAGTTCATTTCGGCGATCAAAGAAGGCAAGCCAACAGAAGAAGCGTTACAAACTGTGTTCCGTATGACGCCCGAGAAGCTCACGCTGCGTTTTAAGCAACGCCTCGATCGGGAACTCAATAAAAAGCTCGGCGGATAAAGCCGACTCCGATCAAATGGCAACACAAAACGCCCAACCCATATCGCCAACGAGCCAGTCCAAGCCCGTGATTGGCCTCATGGGTGGCCCCGGGTCGGGGAAAAGCTCCGTCGCAAAGCTATTTGAGGAATTGGGTTGCGCGGTAATTGATGCCGACCGACTTGCACATGAAGCAATGCGATCGCCAATGGTCCAGCAGCAGGTGCGCGAGCGATGGGGCGATCCAGTGTTCGATCAGGACGGCTCGATCAACCGAGCGGCACTTGGTCGCATCGTTTTTGAGGACCCTGCGGCGCTGTCTGAACTCGAAGCGATCGTCCACCCGCGTGTTCACGAGGCGCGTCAGTTTGAGCGTGAACAGCACCTGGCCAATCCGGCCATTGTCGGCATTGTCGAAGATTGCCCGCTGCTTCTGGAGAGCAAGTTGGATCGAGACTGTGATCGATTGGTCTTCGTTGATACGCCCGAAAATATCCGCCTCCAGCGTGTGCATGAATCGCGGGGCTGGGATGCCGAGGAACTAAAAAAACGCGACGAACGACAATTGCCGCTTGACACCAAGCGACAAGCCGCCGATTATGTCATCAGCAACAACCAAGGCCTGGCCCATTTGCGTGAGCAGGTACGGAACGTGCTCCAGAACATCAAAAACCAAACGCCCCAGTGATGCTTTTCTATCACAACCGCGGGCTTTCCCAAATTACAAGGCTAAACTTCCAGGTAACCCCGCCTGCTTCCATACCCTTCACCTGTCCCGGGCTTGAGAACCGTCGAGCCCTTTCCCGCCACAACCTGCCCAGTCATCATCCGTGTCGGGCACGGCAACAAGTATCAGGAGTGCCATCACTATGGCCGCTAAATCCACAAAAAAGAAAACGACCACTAAGAAGAAAACTACGAAGACCGCATCCGTTTCACAGACCGATGCGGAACTCGACGCCGAGGCACAGTCGCGTTACGACGCTGCGAAGCACTCCGATTTGACCGTAAAAGATCTTCAGCAGATGGATGTTGAGGAACTGCACGAAGTCGCAAAAACCGAGGGAATCAATGAGTACTCGGGTATGTCCAAGCAGGAACTGATCTTCAAGGTCCTGCAGACCCACATCGCCGGCCAAGGCCTGATGTACGGCGAAGGCGTCCTCGAAATTCTGCCCGACGGCTTCGGCTTCCTCCGTAGCCCCGAGTACTCCTATCTCGCCTGCCCAGACGATATCTACGTCAGCCCATCCCAGATCCGACGCTTTGGCCTCAAAGTCGGCCACGTTGTGCAGGGTACGATCCGCCCGCCAAAGGAATCCGAACGTTACTTCGCGCTGCTCCGCGTCGATGCGATCAACGGCCAGGAGCCCGAAAAGCTCAACGACCTGATCCCGTTCGAAGACCTCACACCGCTACACCCCAAGGATCGTTTCATCATGGAAACGACTGAGGACAATATCGACATGCGTGTTGTGGACCTCGTCGCCCCTGTCGGCAAGGGCCAGCGCGCCCTGATCGTTGCCCCGCCGCGGACCGGCAA
>JARFRI010000013.1 GCA_029287335.1 Phycisphaera sp.
TTGACCCGGGCGGAGCGTCTGATCATCATCCTGTACTACTACGAAGAGATGACGATGAAAGAGATCGGCGTGACGCTGGACCTCTCCGAGTCGCGCGTTAGCCAGATGCACAGCTCGATCCTGGCCCGGCTCAAGGCCCAGCTCCAGCACCGCACCAACGATATCGAAGACGAGATCTAGGTCACACTAGAACTTGGCGTGAGAAAAATAGGATGAATAAAAACCCGCCGCAAGGACGGGTTTTTTTATGGATGTTGTAAATCGGTCGGTTTACTCTTCAACCTTCTCGGCCGGCGTCACCTTGGTGATGAACTTGTTTGGCGCTTCGTCGAACTTGGACTTGCAGTTGTCGCAGCAAAAGCCGATGGTCAGGGTCGAGCTGGTCTTCGCGGCCTTACCGTTGAAGATGCAGGTGCCCGGCTCGGCAGCGGCGGCTTTGTCAAAGTACTTCGCCGGTTCTTTGTCGAACTTGGCCTTGCAGTTCTTGCAGCAGAACTCGGCCTTGTAGTCCGAGGTCTTGGCGGTATCCACGTCTTGGCCACTGATCGGGCACTTGTCGTTAAAAAGCGTCTTGGTCTCTTCGGATGCCTGTGCCAGGCCGAGGCAGAGGGTGAGAACGAAGAGGCTTGCGAGGGTGGTCCATTTTTTCATGATCTGAATCCTTTGGTGGGGCGCGGCGATGATTCGCTAAGCGCGGTGGTTGCTAGATTTGGTCGTGCATATCCATTGCCTGACCGTATTCACGCTCCATTGTAGGCAAACGATCAGCCGATTAGAAGCGCCGACTTAAAACTCGATTGGGCATTCAACAAATGCTACACCTTTAACGACTCCCGGTTTCCGGGGGCGTTATCATGCTTGCCCCATGGCTGATGTGACCCAACAACTTAAAGACACACTGTTGACCGCGCTGGTCGCCGCGTTTGGCGAGGCCTATGCCGACGCCGACCCGCTGCTGAACCCGGCCACCAACCCCAAGTTCGGCGACTACCAGGCCAACCTCGCCATGCCGCTGGGTAAACAACTCGGCAAACCACCCCGCGCGGTGGCCCAGGCGGTGGTCGATCAACTCAAGCTCGGCGGTCTGATCGAAAAGGTCGAGATCGCCGGCCCGGGGTTTATCAACCTGCACCTTTCCAATGCAGCCATCGCCGACGCGGCGCTGGCGATCTTGCAAGACGATCGGCTCGGCGTTGCGCCGCTGGATCAGCCCCAAACCGTGGTCGTCGACTACTCCAGCCCAAACGTCGCCAAGGAGATGCACGTCGGTCACCTGCGCTCGACCGTCATCGGCGACGCCATCGCTCGGGTCTTAACCTTCCAAGGCCACGACGTCATCCGACAGAACCATGTCGGAGACTGGGGTACGCAGTTTGGGATGCTGATCGCTTATCTGTTGGAAACGATGGGTGAAGATATTGCTAAGGCTAGACGTGGCGAGGCTGAGGGCGATCGATTTGAAATATCAGATTTCAATCGCTTTTATAAGGAATCTAAGCAGTGGTTTGATGCCAGTGCAGATAATCAGAAGATCGCTAGAGACTTTGTTGTCCGTCTTCAATCAGGCGATGAGCAGATTGTGTCGATGTGGAAGTTTCTGAGGACACTTTCGCAAGAATATTTCCATGATATTTATAAACGCATGGGTGTGTTGCTTGAGCCGGGCGATATCCGGGGCGAGAGTTTTTATAATGACAAGCTGCCGGGCGTCATCGATCAACTCAAGCAGGATGGTGTCTTGCAGGTTAGCCAGGGCGCGGGCGTGGTGTTTGTGGATGGGTTCAGCGACAAGGATGGCAACCAGCTGCCGATGATCGTGCAGAAGTCCGACGGCGGATACCTCTATGCGACGACCGACCTCGCCGCGATCCGATACCGCGTCAATGACTTGGGCGCGGCGAGAATCATTTACGTCACCGATGCTCGGCAGAGCCAGCACTTTGCCATGGCGTTTAAGGCGGCGGCCGATGCGGGTTGGCTTGCAAACGGCGCGACGCTGGAACATGTGCCTTTTGGCACGGTGATGGGTGAAGATGGCAAGCCTTTCAAGACGCGCGATGGCGATGTGGTTCGGCTGGTCGATCTGATCGACGAGGCAGAGTCGCGCGCAATCGAGGTCTGTAAAGCAAAGAATCCCGAACTGGCGGGTGATGAAGCGGAGCAGGTCGGCAAAATTGTCGGCCTGGGCTCACTCAAATACGCGGACCTCTCCAGCGACCGGATCAAGGACTACAAGTTCAGTTGGGACCGGATGCTCGCGCTGGATGGCAACACCGCGCCGTACCTGATCAATGCCTATGTCCGCGTACATGGCATCTTCCGCAAAGGCGAGATCGATTTCGCTTCGTTCACATGTGATCATGTCCATGTCGAAGACCCGGCCGAGAAGGCGTTGGTGTTGAAGCTGATGCAGTTTGGCTCGACGGTTGATTCGGTCGCGGATTCGCTCGAGCCGCATCGGCTGTGCAACTATCTCTACGAGTTGGCATCAGGCTTCCACAAGTTCTTCGAGTCGTGCCCAGTGCTACGCAGCGATGTGGACCCGGACGTGAAGCAGGGGCGTTTGGCGCTGTGCAAGCTGGTTGCGCTGACGCTTGAACGCGGTTTGGGTTTGTTGGGGATTGGTGTTGTTGAGCGGATGTAGGTTGATGGCGTTTGCGCGGCAAGCCGTGGCGCTTCACTTCATCGCAAGACCATCAATCACATCTCATCGTCGATTATTGCGTGGCGGGGCAGGCCGGTTTGTTGTCGCAGTTCGTACGCGATCCAGCGCAACTCTTCATCGTCGAGTTGGGCGAGCAGGCCGACTTTCTTGCCTTGCTTGGGGTAGACCTGTAGCTCTTGGATCGGCTGGTCGTTGACGGACATGTTCGAGTCATCAACGCGGACGTGTGACAGATCGTTGATGGTCCAATTCAATTCGCGTGGCTTACGCACAGGACTGTTGCGGTAGTAGGCGAGTACGGCGTTGTCACCTGTGCCGATCACGACGATGCTCGCATGGCTCTTGCCGGCATGGATGCTGTACCAAGCCATGCCAACCCCCACCGCGATGAAGGGTAGAAAAAAGAGCAGCGCCCAGGGCGAGTCCGGCCCACTGACGTTGGGCTTGTGCGAATTAAGCATCGCCAGGATGACGCCACCGAGCATCAGCAGGATAAAGCCGTTCCACAAGACGGCGAAGCACCCCAGTCCCTTGCTGCCGCGCATGATGCCCGCGGGCGGGATGGTCAACGTCAGGCCATCGGCCTCGTGCTGAAGGATGATCCGGGTGTCTTGGGGTGGATTGATGGGTGTTTCATTGCCCGCGGCATCATCGTCCCCTGCGGACCCCATCGTTGTCTTGATTTCCAGGCCTTCGCGTTGCGGGTTGGTGTATTCGATCTGGTCCGCCAGCGCATCGGCAAGTTCCTGCATCCACACTTTGGGATACGCCCAGGCGATCACGAAGTCGGGCGTGGCATCTTTGCCAGCACGTTGTTGGTGATTGCGTCTTGCAGGCCGGTTGGTGTGCGCGATGAGGAAGGCGACGTTGTTGGTTGGTTTCTTTGGCCCGCCATTGGTGGACGAGGTGCCGACGTTGATCTCAAACCCGGTGAGGTGTGCGGTGTCGAGAAGGCGTGTCCAGCGGAGCGGGCCGAAGTGGTCGGTGGCTTGGAGTTGATTGGCGCTGAGGGTGACGGTGGTGCGTGCCCGCATCATGATGAAGCCGATCAACACCAGCGTTAGGCCGATGAGGCTCGGGACGACTTGCATTAGTAGGCCAATGAGGTCGAAGAAGGCAGCGACAATATCGCCATTGAAATTCGGCAGCATTGGCGGACTCGTGATACCGAAGATCGCCGCGATTGCGATCCCCACCGCGATGAGGATCCAAGGCACAAACTTCGCCGCCCCCCAAGGACGATGCGGCAACTGCCAGCGCGTCCCATCGGGGACGCGCTCGCTGGTCAGGTTGAGTTGGGCAGCTTGTCCATCCATCACGCTATCATCATAACTCGGAGCAGGTCAGATCTGCGTCGCTTCACAGGGCCGCTGCGTTACACTCTGGCGATGCAGCTAGACATCGCGTTAAAAGAATGGGCGATCGTTTGTGACTTCCTGGCGCAGGGCAAGTGTGCGCTGTTGTTGCGGAAAGGCGGGATTCATGAAGCGGGCGGGCCGGGGCGGTTTGCGTTGGATCACGATCGGTTCTTGATGTTCCCGGCCTGGGAGCACGAACGGCTGGACTGGATCAAACCAAGTTGGCTGCCCCCGGAAGTTGAATTAGAGGTTGATGAGCCTGAGAGGGCGGAGCCTTCGCAGATTGCTTTCAAGTGTTACGCGGAGGCGGCGAAGATTTGGGAGGTGCCTTCGCGGGTGGCGTTTGATCGGTTGGATGATTTGCATCCCTGGGACACGCCGCAGATTGACATGCGGTTTGGTTACAAGCCGGACCGGCCGTTGTATTTGTTGGCCTTGCGTGCTTATCGGATGTTGGATGAGGTGGTGGTGCCGAACCGGGACAGCTTTGCGGGGTGCGTGAGTTGGGTGCCGTTGGAAGAGGATGCGGTGGAGGTGGGTGGGGCGGAGCCGGCGATGTCGGATGCTGAATTTGATTCGTTGGTCAAGCGGGTGGATGAGGCGTTCGTCAAGTGAACGCTTAGCGTCGGATAACGGTTGAATGGTTTTCGCTGCTGTGCTTTCGCGCAGGTCTATCGCGTTGGGTGTTGTCCGATAACAGGGCCTGTGATATCGGGTCAAGCTAGGAGGCGTGTTATCCCCGATAGCGCGTGGGTGAAGCGGCTGTTGTGTCGCTGGAACGACTGTCAGGGAAAGGCGAGCGCAATGGCGAACAAGACGACAACCGGCCTGGCCCTCTTGGTATTGATCACTGTCGCGTTGTCTGGCTGCAAGCAGTACTACAACGGGTCGTTTGGCTTTGGCCAGGGCGACTACAACACGGTCAATGAATATCACAAGCAGCGTGAACAGCGGCTGATCGAAGAAGATCAGAAGCAGGCCAAGCTCGCCTCGCAGGCCAACGCTAAGACCGAGCAGTCGCCAACCCGTCCCGACACGCAGCCCACGAAGGTCGTTGAGCCGGTTGTTTATCCGGATCAATCTGAGCAGCCTGAGCGCCCAACGGATGGGTTGCAGGGTGCCTTGGACGATGCTTTGGGGGCGCCTGAGCCCTATGTCTCGACGAGCCCCAGCCAGCCGGACCGCCAGCCGGCATCGAACCCGATCGATATCTATGGCGACATGTCAGCGCAGGGCGGTTCTGCCAGCCCGTTGGATTCAACGGGGCAGCTTCGGCGGATCAGCCTGACCGAAGAGGGTGCGGATTTTGACGTCACGATTGACAAGGCCGGCGAATACCTGCTGTATAGCTCGACGCGGCACCGCAAGACCTCGGATATCTACCGCCAGCGGATTGATGGATCAGCGATCACCCAGCTTACTGACGACGCGAGCAACGATGTGATGCCCGCACTGAGTCCGGATGGTAAGACGATCGCGTTTGCCTCGGACCGCAGTGGTAACTGGGACCTGTACCTGATGGATGCCGACGGCGGCCCGGCGGTGCAGCTGACCAATGATCGCACGCATGACATCCACCCGAGCTTTTCGCCTGACGGCAAGCACCTGGTCTACAGCTCATTGAGCGATCGATCAGGGCAGTGGCAGCTTGTTGTGATTGATGTCGCCAACCCAACGACCAAGCGCTACATCGGCCACGGCTTGTTCCCGCAGTGGTCGCCGAAGGACAACACGATCGTGTATCAGCGTGCCCGTGAACGGGGGACGCGCTGGTTCAGCGTGTGGACGGTTGAGCTTGATGACCGCGGCGAAGCGGGCAGCCCGACGGAAGTCGTGTGGTCCAGTGAGTACGCGTGTATTACGCCTTCGTGGTCGCCAGACGGTAAAGCGGTGGTTTTTTGCACAGTTACGAATCCTGACGCCGATACGCAAGGAGACAGGCCCGCGCAATCCGATGTTTGGATTGCCAAAGCCAACGGCAGCGGTCGGACGAAGATGACCCGCGGCCGGTTTGCGAATCTTCAGCCGGTCTGGTCCGGCGACAACGCGATTTACTTCGTCTCGAACCGGGCGACCAAAGGCGTCGAAAACATCTGGGCACTAGACCCCGATGACGCAATCAAGATTGCCTTTGGTGCAAAGACGGATGAGACACAAACGGCCGACGTGCCGACAGATTGATCAGGATGATCAGTTGATAGACAACGACGCGTCGGCGGAGGCCTGACGTGAATAACCCCCGGCATGATGCCATGACAAGTGAACAGGTTCGATTGATCATGATGCGCGTGCTGCTGATGGCAGTGGCACTTGGCTCGCTGGTCGGCTGTCAGAGGCCGATGGTGGAGCGACGCATCGAGGCGCCATACGCGGAGCGTCAAGTCTGGGCCATCGCGCCGCTTCGGAACGAGTCGGGCAGCCGACACGCCGACGGCTTGCAGATGGCCGACGAGCTTACGCGAGCGTTCGAGCAGGTGGTGGGCATTGATGTCTTGCCGCTGAACCGTGTGCTTGAGGCGATGGATTCCCTGAAGATGACAGAGATCAAGTCGCGGGAAGACGCGATCCACCTGCGTGAAGCGTTGGGTGTGGATGCTCTGGTGGTGGGAAGTATGACGCACTACGACGCGTACGACCCGCCGAAGATAGGGCTGGCCCTGGACCTCTATGCCTGGCCGACGGAATCGCGAGGCGGTGAGCTGGATATTCGGGGCCTGTCATGGGCACCGACCGCAGACAAGGCGGGGATCCGCCGGGGCACGCTATACCGGCCAGACCAGCCGGTGACGACGGTTTCGGGGTACTTCGACGCGTCGGGGATTGGCACGAAACAACTGCTGGATGAATACGCCTACGGGCGGGGCTCGACGCCCAACAAGCTGCACGAGCGGCGTTTGTACACGATCAACATGAACCTGTTCCAGGAATTTGCGGGCTTTGAAATGGGCTCGCAGTTGATATGGGCCGAGTGGCAACGCTTGGCCAGAGGGACTCGGGTGGGTGGGCAAAACGCCGCCGCCACGGATGGAAATCAAAACCCTTGACCGGCGCATTGGTGCGTCGGCGAGAGGCCGGAGCACGACGATGTCGGATACGACAAAACCTAAAAAGATCAAGCCCGTCGCAGACTCTGCAGCGCAGTTTGAGCAGCTCGGCGAACACGAGTTCGCGCTGGTCAAGAACGGCAAGCGATACGTCTTTGATTGTGCCCCGGGTCACGAGGCGCAGACGCTGAATGAAATCGCAGAGATGGTGACGCGCAACGACACGGACCTGACCTGGTTCGATGCCGCGGTGCTCTCCCACCAGCTCGGCGAACGGATGAGTAAACGACTTAGCGAGCTTGGAGCCCCACGGCTCTCGGCCTGATTGAGATGAACTGGTATCGAACATACGCCCCGTGGACGGGGCGTCAACCGCACGGATGCAGATGAGTTAAGGAACGCCAAACCATGTCAGAAACGCAAACCGAGCAACAACCCGAGCTCATCAACCAGTTCGTGGACTACCTCCGCAATGAGCGGCACTTCAGCCCCTACACCGCCCGCTGCTACGGCGCGGACCTACGCCAGTACGTCGAGTACCTCAACTCGCCGAATGCGGCGGAGTCTGGGACCGCGGTCGCCAAGCGAGAGATGGACCCCTCAGCCAGCATCGACCCGCTGGCCATCGGCGACAAGCTCAAGCAGGCCGACCCCATGGTCGTCCGCGGCTTCCTCAGCCACCTCGACCAGTTCGGCTACTCGCCAGCGACGACCGCACGGAAGATCGCGACGCTGCGCTCGTTCTACAAGTGGATGAACAAGCGCGCCATCATCGAGTCCAACCCGATGCTGCTGATCCGCACGCCCAAGCAGACCAAGCGCCTGCCCAAGGCCATCACCGTCGAGCAGGTCGAGCAGCTCCTCTCCGCACCGGACAACCGCGACACCCTCGGTGCCCGCGACCGTGCGATCCTCGAAACCCTGTACTCCACCGGCGTCCGCGTTAGCGAACTGGTCGATCTGAACCGCAACGACCTGGACCACCCCGGCCAGACCATGCACGTCCGCGGTAAGGGCAAGAAAGAACGCATCGTCCCGCTGGGCAGCCATGCCATGGCCGCGATCCGACACTACATCACGCTGCTTGAGCCGGACCCCCGCTTCACCGCGCTGCGTCAGGAATCCATGACCAACGCGGGCGTCGCCCTGTTCGTCAACAAGAACGGCGGCCGGCTCAGCTCACGCTCGGTCCGACGCAAGCTCGACAAGTACCTTAAGGAAGCGGGCCTCGACCCCGC
>JARFRI010000018.1 GCA_029287335.1 Phycisphaera sp.
GTTCTGCATGAGGATGACGGTGGGGATCGACGAGATGCCGTACTTCACGGCGGTGTCGCGGTTGCCGTCGGTGTCGAGTTTGCCGACCTTGACCGAGTCGCCGTACTTTGCGGCGAGTTTGTCGATGACCGGTGCGAGCATGCGGCAGGGCATGCACCACTCGGCCCAGAAGTCGACGAGGACGGGGGTTTGCGACTTGAGGACTTCTTCCTCAAAGTTGGCGTCGGTGAATGTGTGGACTGCTTCGCTTGCCATGGCTGGCTCCAATCTGACGGGTAGGCCGTCAAGGGTGGGGGATTAAATCGGGCTCGCCGCTGAATAACAGCCAGCAGCGGGAAAGCGATTTTAGGCCTGCCAAGGCGTCGCGGCAAACACCCTCACGTGTTTGCTCCGAGGCGTCGGGGGGCGTAACCGTTTTGGTGCCCGTGCCCGGCAACAAACCGAGCTAGGGGACAACGACGGGGCGGCTGGTTTTATTCCGCGTCATGCCTCGCAGGTCGAAGGTCCATGACGTGCAGCTCGGCGGTGGTGTTGCCACGCCACTCGTTGATCGAGGGCTGGAAGACGACGTCGATTACGGCCCCGGCGGGAAGGGTCTGGGCACGGTCGCCCATGCTCCACGCGACGGCCCGGATGGTTCTATTTCCCTGCCGAAGCTGCATGGACAGGTGTTTCCCGCCGCCGCCCATCTGCTGGGCAGGGCGGTCCAAGGTCAGGCCTTGGAGCATCAGACGGGGCTTGGGGTTGCCTCGGCCAAAGGGCGCGAGGGATTTGATCAGGCCAAACACATCGGTGGTGCAGTCGGCGAGGGTGACATCCGCATCAACGCGGATGTGCTGAACGAGTTCGTCCGGGCTCAGCAGGGCGTTGACTTGTATAACAAGGTCGGCGCGGAGGGCGTCGATGTATTGGGCGGGCAGGGATAGGCCCGCGGCCATGGCGTGCCCACCAAATTTAGTGAGGTGTTGATTGCACGCATGGATCGCGTCATGGAGGTTGACCGAGTCAACGCTGCGGGCCGAGCCCTTGGCGGTCTGTGTCGAGGCGTCGATACAGAGCAAGACGACGGGTCGGCAGAACTTTTCGACGAGTCGGCTGGCGACGATGCCGACGACGCCGGGGTGCCAGTCTTCATGGGCTAGGACGATCGCGCGGGTGCCGGGTTGGTCGTAGCCCGCATCGAGCACCATCTGCGTCGCTTGCTCGACGATCTCGCGTTCGGTGGCTTTTCGTTCGTCGTTGACATCGTGCAGGTACTGGGCCAGTTCTTTGGCGCGCTCGCCGGTCGCGGTGGTCAAGAGTTCGACGGCTTCCTTGGCGTGGCCCATTCGACCGCAGGCGTTGAGCCTTGGCCCAAGCACGAAGCCGATGTGGTAGCTATCGATTTTTTCGCTGCGCAGGTTGGACGCATCGATCAGCGCGTTGAGGCCTTCGCATTGAGTGTGGCTGATGCGTTGTAGGCCGAAGTCGGTGATCGCACGGTTCTCGCCGACCAACGGCATGACGTCCGCTACCGTGCCCAGCGCCGCGAAGGCGAGTAGGTCGAGGAGGAGTTTTCGGTAGGCGTCGGGTAGCTTGCCGCCTTGCTGACAGCCGGTGTACTCGAGCGCGAATTGCCAGGCGAGTTTGTAGGCCACGCCGGCACCGCATAAATCACGATTGGGGTATTGGTCTTCTTCCAGGCCTGGATGCACCAGCGCGAACGCATCGGGGAGATTCCGGGGGTCGAACTCGTGGTGGTCGGTGATGATGAGATCGATGCCGAGGTCTTTGGCGATGGCCGCGGGTTCGGTGGCGGTGATGCCACAGTCGACGGAGAGGATCAACGGCTTAGGGTCGGTAGAGTTTGCGAGTGATTTAATCGCCTCGGCGTTCAGGCCGTAGCCCTCTTCGAGGCGGTGGGGGACGTAGGTACTGACGCCTGCGCCGGCTTGTTTGAGGGTGTGGTAGAGGATGGCGCTGGCGGTGACGCCGTCGACGTCGTAGTCGCCGTAGATGATGATGGGCTGGTGGTTATCGACCGCTTGCTTGAGTCGTTGGGCGGCCTGGACGCAGCCGGGCAGTGTCGCGGGGTCGTGCAGGTGGGTGAGTTTTGGGGTCAGAAACCGCTGGGCCTGCTCCGCATCGGATACGCCACGGGCCCGCAGGAGCCGATTGATCAGCGGGTGCAGGCCCGGCAGCAAGGGTGCTGGGTCGGTTGGCGCGTCGGTGGTGTGCCAGCGGGTGGCGGTTGGCGTCCGTGCGAGGGGCATCATCGCAGCATATCGGGAATTGAAAACAACCGCGTCGCAGTGAAGCGGCGCGGTTGCTGCGTAAGTTCGTCTTATCGATGCTTACTGGTCGTCCGGGCCCTGATTGGTCTGTCGCACCGTGAAGTCGTTGTAGATCACGGTGTAGGCGGTTGCGCCCTCGGATTGCAGCCAGAGCACGGGGGTGCGTTCGTCCTTAGCGTTGACGCCCTTGCTGCGGTAGGTGTAGTTGCCGCCGGAGCCCGTAAGCGTTACGAGGTACTCGGCCGCATTGAGAATCGTCATGTAGTCGCGTTCAAACTGCTCATCATTGAAGAGGCCGCCAGCATTGCCCTCGTTGAACAGCCGCTTGCCGGGGTTGGCCTCATGCCACGCTTCTACTATGACTTCGATCATCGGCCCGCTGTCCAGGGTTTTGGGAAGCATGCCGCCGGTTTGCTGGGTGTAGGCACGCAGGGCCTTGATCACGTCATCTGAGGTCGGCCGCTGTTTTCGGTTTTTCATTTCTTCTACGATGTTTGCTTCGATGTCTTGGGCGATCCTTTCCACCTCTTTGTCTGCTTCAGCGATCAGTTCACCGATCTCGCCTTCGTCACCGAACATCTGGCCGACGCGGATCGGGTCGGCTAGATCGATGAGTTCGTAGCCCTCTGGCACCTCAAAGCTGAAGAGTTTGGGGTCCAGCTTTTGGTTGTATACGAAGTTCTTGCAGGTCGACTTTGCCTGGCTGGCATCCTCGAGGTTCATCTTGAATTCGAGTTGGACAGGCCCGCCGGTCTTCGCATCCGCCCAGATATCAAGGACATTAAAAGACATGCCGTTGTCTTCAAAGTCCTCGGATTTGGCGTCCGGGTTCAGGACGCGGAAGCCGATCGCCTGGACGCCGTTGACCTTCTTCTCGCCGAGGTTTTCGTACTTGATCGCGCCAAAGTCCCCACCTTTCTCGGCATTGCGGAGGTGCGCTTGGACCTCGCCGAACAGATTCTTCTGCATGTTGTCTTCTTCGGTGAACTTGAAGAACTGATCCATCATCAGCGCCGCCTTCTTTTCCGGGTCAATCATCAGCATCTTGTCTTTCGCGAAGTCGATCAGGACCATGTCGCCACCCTCTTGTTCAACACGCAGAACATTGGGTAGCTTGGTGAAGCACTTAACCAAGCCTTTCTCTTCGGTCGTGCCGTCGGCGTGGGTGACCGTGCTGGCGATATCGAAGCTGGCGTTTTCGATCTTTAGGATCTCGCGGGCGACATCTTCGAAGGCGATGGCCTTGGTTGGCGTCAGGGCTGTGACGGCAAAGATGCCGATGGCAGCAAGTAGGGCGAAGGATGCGGCAAGTTTCATAAGGGTGGCTCCTGTGAATTTGAAAAGCGGTTGGTGATCGGGTTCGGTGTCCGTTTCGCGCTCGTCGTAGGCGTCGAGCGCCTGTCGACGCAACGCGTCGCGGTGGTCTTCGTTGACCGGGGTCTCGGGGGTGGCTTTGGCGATCATGTCGATCAGGTCTTGGTCGGGGTTGTTCATCGGGTTGCCCCTTTCTGGTTTGAAGTTTGAATTAGTCGTGGTTGAATCGTTCGCGGAGTTGGGCCATCGCTCGGCTTAAGGCGACGCGCACCGCGGCGGGTTTAAGGTTCATGATCCCCGCAATCTGGGCGTGCGGGAGTTCTTGCATGTAACGAAGCGTGATCAGGGTTTGGTCGCGCGGTTTGAGTTGGAGGATCGCTTCGTAAACCGCCGGCCAATCGAGGTGGTCGCTGCGGTCGATCGTCTCGGTCTGTCCGATCCGACGGCTTTGAGCGGCGGATTGAAGCAGTTCTTTGCGGCGTGCGTAGCTGCGAACATGCTCGTTGATCTTGTTGGTCGCGATCGTGTACAGCCACTGACTGAACTCGCCATCACTTTGGCCCCGAAAGCTCTCGATCTTGGTCGCAGCAATGAGGAAGACGTCGCTGGTGAGGTCTTCGCCGACGGACTGCGAGTAGAGCCGACGGCTGCAGTACTTCAGGATCTTGGGGTAGTAACGGTCGTAAAGGGCCGCAAAAGCCTGGCGGTCGGTCTTCACGCGCCGGACGAGATCGTCCTCGGCTTGATCGTGGTCTGTGGTTGCGGTCATGGTATTCATGCCCTTTCAGATGCCCGAGCCGGGAGAGTGAAACAAAGAAAGAAATAAAATCTGAGCGAGGTCAATTAGTTAGGTTTATGATTGGTTTGGATTTGAGGTTCAGGCACCAGCATCTTAAGTGTGGCCGCCGCCTTGCGGCCCACGCGAACCGCGTTACAATGTTCGGCTCGCTAAAACGAATTGACCTAACCCCAAGGAGCCGGCCATGCCGAAGCTCAAGACCCACAAAGGCATCGCTAAACGTGTTCGCATCACCGGCTCCGGCAAGGTGAAGTTCACCAAGCGTGGCCGACGCCACCGCAACAGCCACATGTCCGGCGACACGATCCGCGGCCTGAACCGACCCAATGTGCTGAGCCGAACGGCCGCACGGATGCTGGAGAAGAAGCTGCACATCCGCGTCAAAGGTAAAGAAGACTAAGTGTTCATTTGGCGATGTGGTGATCTGGCGATTTGGTGAAGTAAGCAAGCCAGCCACAGCGTCCTGTTTCTTACTTCACCAAATCGCCACTTCGCAAAATCACCAAATCCATCACCCCGCGGCTAGGGACCTAAGCGAAGCGTTGCTTCCCCCTTGATCGCACAACACGGAGACGAGCCATGCCTCGTGCACAAAAAGGCGCCGCCCGGCGTCAAGCTAAGAATCGTTGGTTTGCAAAAGCCAAGGGCAACCGCGGCGCCCGCCGAACACAGTGGAGACGCGTTCAAGAAGCGGTCATCAAGGGCGGCACCTACGCCTACCGCGACCGGCGTACCGTCAAGCGTGACTACCGCGCTTTGTGGATCACACGTATCTCTGCCGCCGCTGAAATGCGTGGCATCAAGTACAGCCGACTGATCAACGGGCTTAAGCTCGCATCGATCAATCTGAACCGTAAGATGCTCAGCGAGATCGCCATCCACGACCCCGAGACCTTCGACACCATCGTCGAGCAGGCCAAGGCAGCGTTGGAAGCTAAGCAAGAAGCTGACAAGCAAGCGGCGTAAGCTCGCGACACAATTGAAAACACACGAAGCCCACGGATTCGATCCGTGGGCTTTTTTTTGTCTTCAAATTCGCAGCAGTCGTGCAGACCTATTGTTGACTTAGGCGCAATGCGCTTGGATCAGTTCACATATCCGTTTGCCCGAGGCATCCCAGTTCAACCGGTCTTTGTATTCGCGGAAACTGGACAACGCCATGTCGGTATACGCGGCTTTAGAGCTCATGAGCCGTTGAATCTGCTGGCAGTATGCATCGGCCCCATCTTGCAGGTCAAAGGTCCAGCCGTTCCTGCCCTCATGTACTGCCGTCGGGATACCGCCGACACGTGTTGCCAAAGAAGCCAGACCGAAGGAACTCGCCTCGGAGAACACGATGCCGAAGCACTCTGCCACGGAAGGCAGGATCAGGAAGTGCGACTCCGACAGAAGCTGGTCCAAACGCTTTTGGCCCTCATCCGTCTTCTTCGAGATGAACCCGTGGTTGACAATCAATGGGGAACTGACGGGTAGCTCTTCAATGCCCACCACGTGCAGCTCGGTTGGCAGCCCGCTATCCGTCAGTTGCTTAGCAACCTCCAGCGCACGCGGCCCACCCTTACGGTGCCAATCCACACCCAGTAATAGCAGCTTGCAGGTGTCCATCGGCTTCTGGTTGGCTAGCCGAGCGATGTCCTGCTCGTCGCGGTCGCAGGTCATATTCGCACCAAACGGGACGACCTTGACCTTGGCAGGATCGACATCGTAATACTTGATCGCGGAATCAGCGGCCCACTGCGACGCGTAGATCGCAAGCCGGCACTTCGTAAGCGCCTGCTGCTCCATCCGGTTGCCCTGCTTAATGCTTTCTCTTGAGAGATTGGTAAACCACGGGTAGAAATCAAGCATCCCAGCGAAAGTGGCGTCGGTGTAGAAAACAATCGGTTTGTCGGTCTTCAAGTACGCGATCGGGACCGTGCCAGGGCTAAAGACGACATCTGTATCAAGGCGATCCAGTTGTTTCTGCACCTGGGCGGCATAGCTCCGCAATATCGTTGGGTCGCGATCCGTCAGGTAACGCTTAGAGCTCGCCTTGGTGTAACACGCACGCTTAAGCCTTGAGATTAACGGTAGATCAACCTCAGCGAGGTTACCAATCGTTGATGCTTGCACCCCGGCGGCCTCAAGCGAGCGCAGGATGTAGCTGCCTAGCCCCGACCACTGATTAACATCAGCTGAATCATAAGTCGTCACATAAGCAAGTTGCATCTTTATCTACTCCCGGCAATCAGTCACCTGCGTCATCCCGACAGAGCAGAATGGGGCCAATGAATAGATTTTCTCATAATTGGGCGCTGCAGGCGTGAACAATATACAGAAAGTCACACGAAATGACCAGCATTCATTCTGAATCTTGCCTTGCCGGAAAGCTCGACAGGCTCATCGCGATCTTCGATTGATTCCATTGGCTTATGTTTGTCTGCTTGGTATTGGCTCGGAGTGAACCAAATCAGCGAGATCGTCATTTGCGGTCTTGACGATCTATCTAATAGCTCCCCGGATATTGACCTACTGAAAAAAACGGAATCGATTTAACCCTCACCCGTATCCAGCACCGCCATGAAGGCTTTCTGTGGGATATCGACGGAGCCGACTTTTTTCATCCTCGCTTTGCCGGCCTTCTGCTTTTCGAGCAGCTTGCGCTTGCGGCTCACGTCGCCGCCGTAGCACTTGGCGGTCACGTTTTTACCCACGGACTTGATGGTCTCCCGCGCGATGATCTTGCCGCCGATCGCCGCTTGCAGGGGGATCTCAAACAGGTGGCGATCGATCTCCTGCTTGAGTCGTTTCAGCAGGTGTCGGCCGCGGTACTCGGCTTTGTCGCGGTGAACGATCAGCGAGAGGGCCTCGACCTTCGTCGCGTTGACAAGGATGTCCATCTTCGCGAGGTTGTCTTTGTTAAAGCCGATGACGTGGTAGTCCATCGTGCCGTAGCCGGAGGTGATGGACTTGAGCTTGTCGAAGAAGTTGTAAATGATTTCGGCCAACGGCAGGTCGTACTCAAGGATCTGCCGATCGTCGGCCAGGAATTTCTGCTGCTTATAAATACCCCGACGCTGTTCGCACAGCTTCATGATGTCGCCGATGGACGTGTTGGGCGTGATGATCTCGGCCCGGACGATCGGCTCACGGATCTCAATAATCTTGCTTGGATCGGGCAGGTCGGCCGGGTTGGTGATGTACAGCGTTTCGGTCTCCCCCATCTTGCCGCGCGACAGGATCTCGTAGGTCACCGTCGGCGCGGTCTGGACGAGTTGCACATCGCCTTCGCGTTCCAGGCGTTCCTGGATGATGTCCATGTGCAGCATGCCGAGGAACCCGCAGCGGAAACCCGAGCCCAGCGCCTCGGAGTTGGTGGGTTCGTAGGTGAAGGACGCGTCGTTGACGTGCAGCTTGCCGATGGCTTCGCGAAGGTCGTCGAACTGCGTCTCGCCGGAGGGGTAGAAGTCGCAGAACACCATCGGCTGGGGCTCTTGATAACCAGCCAAGGGTTCGTCCGCGGGGTGCGCGTCGAGCGTGATCGTGTCGCCGATGTTCACATCTTCGAGCGTCTTGATCGACGCGACCATGTAGCCGACATCGCCCGCGACGAAGGGCTCGGTATTGGGCTGCATCTCCGGGCGGAACTTGCCCAGCTCGGTGACATAGAAGGTGCGCTTGACGCCCATCATGCGAATGCGGTCGCCCTTCTTCATCGTGCCGTTGATCATCCTGAAGTAGACGATGACGCCGCGGTAGTCGTCGTACTTCGCATCGAAGATGAGGGCTTGGAGATTCGCATCCGGATCGCCGGTCGGCGGGTGAAAGCGTTCGCAGATCGCATCGAGCAGTTCCTTGACGCCTACGCCGGTCTTAGCGGAGGTAAAGATGCAGTCGCTGGCATCGAGCCCAAGCACCTCTTCAACCTGAAGCGCGCGCTTTTCGGGTTCCGCAGAGGGCAGGTCGATCTTGTTGACGACCGGGATGATTTCCAGGTCGGCTTCGACCGCTTTGTAAAGGTTTGCGACCGTCTGGGCCTCGACGCCTTGGGTCGCATCGACAACAAGGATCGCCCCTTCGCACGCGGCCAGCGCCCGGCTGACTTCGTAGTGAAAATCGACGTGGCCTGGCGTATCGATAAAGTTCAACTCGTAGTTGACGCCGTTGTACACGTGGTCCACCGACACCGCAGACGACTTGATCGTGATCCCCCGCTCGCGTTCCAGGTCCATGTTGTCCAGGGCCTGGTCCTTGCGCGTCCGCTCATCCATCGCACCGGTGCCCATCAGCATCCGGTCGGCAAGGGTGGACTTGCCGTGGTCGATGTGGGCGATAATGCAGAAGTTGCGGATGGTCTTCTGGGCGTTCATGGGGCAGTCAATTCAGGTGGGAAAGCGAAGGATTGTAGCAGGGGCGGAACATATAAGACGACACCCCCGCTCAAGTGAGGCGAGGGTGTCGCGGTGCGTGGCGGAGTTGTGGTCGAGGTCAGGCGCGTTTACCCTCGGCGAACAGGCCGAGGTGCTTGTACGTTGCGCCCAGCGTCTTGCGTGAATCGATCGCCATCCAGTTGTCCAGGATGTCGGCGTAAACGCTGCGAAAATCGGTGGTGTGGATGAGGTCGCCCTGATCGAGGTTGGCGAGCGACGGGTAGCTGCCGTGCAGGCCGTGCTTAACCGATGGGCCGAAGACGAAGGACGGGCCCGCGACGCCATGGTCGGTGCCGTTGGATGCGTTTTGCCGCAGACGTCTGCCGAACTCGGAGAACGCCAGCGACACCACGCGGCCGTCGTGCCCGGTCGCGTGAAGCTCGTCGTAAAACGCCTTCATCGCATCGGCGAACTGCGAGAGAAGCTGGGCGTGTTTGTTGGTTTGCTGGGCGTGGGTATCGAACCCGCCGAGCGTGACGTAGTAGACGCGCGTGGGCAGCTCGGCCCGGATCATCTTCGCGACCATCTGTAACTGATTCGACAACGGGCTCGCGGGGAAGCGGGTGTCGGTCGTGCCCTGCACCGCCTTGCGCACCTTGCTGGAGGCGACCTGTGCATCGAGCGTCGTCCGCTGCACAAACGCCAGCGGGTCGGCGGGATCGGCCTCGGCGACGTTCGTGTTGATCTTGTTGTATCCCTCCGACACCACGTCATGCACGCCATGACCGGCCCACTGAAACGCGTTGGCATTCTGGAACGCGACGGGCTGAATGTGCTTACCAAGCACCGCCATCGGCGCGTTGTTACCGATCGAGACGCAGGCCATGCCCGCCTGATCCGGCGCGTTGCCATTGCGGTCTAAGGGGTAGGCCGTGTCCATCGCCTTGCCGACCCAGCCCCTACCACGCATGTCTTTTTCGTCGGTCTTGGCGCTGTGCCAGATGTCCATGGACTTGAAGTGCGAGCGGTTGGGGTTGGGGTAGCCCACGCCGTTGACAATTGCCGCGCGACCCTGGCCGATCATTTCATGGATCGATCGCAGCGC
>JARFRI010000021.1 GCA_029287335.1 Phycisphaera sp.
TGCCCGGGGTTTATGGCTACGGTTAGAGACGAACGTGAAGCGATGCCGGGCGTTCCGGCTGAAACCCGATCGGACTCGAGACTGTTAGGGAGCTTTCACGATGAAACTCTATGTTGGTAACTTGAATTTCCGTACGACCCAAGAATCGCTCGAAGGACTCTTCTCCAATTATGGTGAAGTCCAGGAAGTAGCGATCATCACCGACCGTGAAACCGGTCGTCCGCGCGGCTTCGCGTTTGTCACCATGGCAGACGAAGGCGGCAAGGAAGCGATCGAGGCCCTCAACGGCCAAGAGTTCGAAGGTCGCACCCTGAACATCAACGAAGCACGCCCGCGCGAACCACGCAGCGGCGGTGGAGGTGGTGGCGGACGAGGCGGCTACGGCGGCGGTGGTGGCAACCGCGGCGGTGGCGGCGGCGATCGCTGGTAAGTATCCAGGGGGCTTTGCCCTTTTATGATGCAACGTATGAAGCGGCGGGCCGAGAGGCTCGCCGTTTTTTTGTTACCTGCTGGTTAAATCGCTCGCCGCGGCCGCTTTTGTGGAACTTTCTGCCAGCAAAGGCGTTTGATCAGATAGTTAGCTTGTTATACTCGGCTTGTCTTCGCATGTCCTGCTGTCCGGGCTTGATTCACATAAGGGGTTCATTGATGAATTGGAAACGAATTGAAGGTTCTCGTGTTGGTTCTTTTAGGTGCTGGCAACTCGTCGCATTGTCGGCGGTGGTGCTGTTGTCGGGTTGGATTGCTGGGCCTGCCGAGGCGCAGCGCCGCGAGGACCTGCTTGCCGGGCTGAGCAGTTCGCAGCGCCGCATCTTCCAGAACTACACCCGGATGTACTGCCAGCAGTTCTTCCGCTTTGATGACGACCGGTTCGTGCTGCTGCCCAACTATTACCGCGAGCGTGAGAACTCGACGGGCCGAACCTACGACCAGGCCTTCGAAGAGATGACCCATGTCGAAGTGATCAAGCGGGGGGCCATCGTCAAGGAGATCCGACACGAGCCGCCAGCCGCGGAGGTCATCGTCGCGGCCAGGGTCATCCCCGCGATCGAAGTGGGGCACTACGGCTTCGTCAACTCCGTCATCATTAAAGACATCGTCGGCCCATCCGAGATGATTGTCACCGCGATCGAGTTGATCCCACCCAGCGAAGTCGGCACCGAGAACAACACCCTGCGTAAAGCCGCAGAAGAGCGGCAGCGCGAGTACGAGTACAACTCCTACCGCCTGCTTGGCTTTAGCACCAAGGACCTCAAAGTTGGCGACAAGTACTACGGCCCGCGTAAGAAGGGCCTGCAAGTCGCGGTCATGAGCACCGACCCGCAGCACAAGTTCGTCCTTGTCGACTATGACCGGCTCCAGCGCGTCCGCACCAGCGAGTTTGCCGAGGCACTGGACTACGTGCAGATCGAGCCGCTCGCTTTCATCGACATGGTCCGTGAGAACCGTGAGACGCTCACGACCGATGGCGACAAGGCCTCGCTCATCTATATCTACCGACGCTACTACAACCGCTACCGACCCAAGCGTCTGTCCAGCACGCCTCAGGTCGCGATCCCCGAGCCAAAGCCCGAGCCGAAGCCTGAGGTCAAGCCCGAACCCGAGATCGACGAGCCAAAGGTCAACGAGCCCCAGACCAAGCCCGAGGTTCAGCCCGAGCCGAAACCAAAGCCCAAATTCGAGCCTAAGCCTAGAGAAGAGGAAGAGGACGACTGGGATTACGAGGACGACACCGAGTCTGCCCCGGATAAGCCCACGTTCTTTGGTATCCCGCTGTAAACCAGCCGATCCGATCCATTGGTAACCCAAAGCCCCGCGCGAACGTGCGGGGCTTTTTCTATCGCGTCGCTCACCGAGCTATAATCCGTGCTTGCAAAGTTTCCTATTCAATCGCTTTTCCATGGTTCTGCTGATCGGTATCGTTAGCGCGATGATGGGTTGTCGCACGGCTCCGCCGCCAAAGCCGATTGTGATGCGAGCCATCGAGAAGCACACCTCGACCCTCGCGATCGATCGGATTGAACAGGACCTCGCTTTGATCCCGGACGATCCCGGGCAGCGAAACCGCCTGCTCGCGGACCGATGGCTTGCCGTGCAAAACGCCGTCGCCTACCAGGGCACCACCCACCGCGACGCGTTCTACGGAAGCCGATCCTACTGGCACACCAATTCCACCCGCGGCATCGGCTGGGCCTTGGACCAGGCGGGCGACCTCGACGAAGCCTTCTACATCGCCACAAAAGGCAACGTCCGCATCGCCGGTGACGTCAACGCCGACATCGAGATCGCAGGCAACGCGATCGTCCACATCCTTGGCGACCTCGACGCAACACTCGACCTCCAAGGCATCTGCGAAGTCGTCATCGCAGGCAACCTCACCAAAAAAGGCACCATCATCTGCGACGGCCAACTCGAGCTCTTTGTCGGTGGAAACAGCCAAGGCATCCTCGGCTCAACCGGCAGCTCAACCCTCATCATCGATGGCAACGCCGCGGGCACCCTACAAGCCGGCGCACCGGCCAGCCGACTCACCATCACCGGCGACCTCCTCGGCGACATCCCGCCACCCAACAACAAAGACACCATCCTCACCCTCCGCGTCGACGGCTACACCCCAACTACAAAAATGCTCGACCTCGCCACCGCCGGCTTCACCCGCATCAACGCCACCCTCGGCACCTCCGACACCCCGCCCGGCCTCTACCCCCAAGACGAATCCGCCACGCGACCGACCGCAAGGTGGGTGGTGCTGCGGCAACAGAACAATGACCAATGACCAAGCCTAAATGTCCAATGTCAGAAAAGGGTTTGTCATTGGTCATTTAGGCTTGGACATTGGACATTCTCGTATCATCCAGCATGAATACTCCGAGTCCGCATCCTGTTTTAAAGCGTGAATTAGGCGTCTTCCACGCCGTCCTCCTCGGCCTCGGCTCGATCCTCGGCACGGGCGTCTTCGTCTCCATCGGCATCGCCGCGGGCATCGCCGGCCCCAGCGTCCTCATCGCGATCGTCCTCGCCGCGCTGCTCGCGCTATGCAACGGCCTAAGCAGCGCCCAACTCGCCGCCGCCCACCCCGTCGCCGGCGGCACCTACGAATACGCCTACCAATACCTCCACCCCAAACTCGGCTTCACCGCCGGCTGGATGTTCCTGCTCGCCAAGAGCGCGAGCGCGGCGACGGCGGCGCTGGGGGTCAGCGGCATGACGATTTATCTCGCCGGACAGTTTGCAGGCTGGTACTGGATCGTCGGCCCAATCGGCATTGTTCTATTTGTTGTTTTGCTGGTGCTAACCGGCATTAGGCGATCAGCGGCCGTTAACGCTTTGATTGTCCTGTTCACGCTTGCAGGCCTGCTCGTATTTGTGATCGGTGGCTTGTTCTCACTCGCGCAAAACCAAGTCATCTCTCAAAACATTGAAGAAGTAAGCCGGATTGAATCCTGGCCCGCATTGATCACAGCCACGGCGCTCATGTTCGTGGCTTACACGGGCTACGGACGCATCGCGACGCTCGGTGAAGAAGTACACGACCCCAAACGCACGATCCCTATCGCCGTGATCGTAACTTTGGTCGTTTGTGCGCTGCTTTATATATCTGTGGGATTTGTCTATTCGGGTGCGGTACAGTTTCTATCATTTGGAGGCGGAGGTGATCTTGAGAACCGCTTGATTGAAGCAACACCACTTGAAGCCGCGGCGATATGGATGCAGTTTCCTCAATGGGCCCGACTCTTGATCGCGATCGCCGCGATCACCGCGATGCTCGGCGTGCTGCTCAACCTGATCCTTGGCCTGTCTCGTGTGCTGCTCGCGCTTGGTCGCAGACGTGACGTGCCCGGGATCTTTGAAAAAGTGAATGCGGCGGGTACAACGCCCGTCCCCGCGGTGATCGGCGTCGGCGTGTTGATCGCGGGCCTCACGCTGATCGGCGACGTCAAAACGACTTGGTCCTTCGCTGCCTTCACCGTGCTGATCTACTACGGCATCACGAACCTCGCGGCGCTTAAGCTACCCAAAGAATACCGTTTGTATCCAAGGGTTTTTTCCTATGCTGGCCTCGTCGGGTGTTTGTTTTTGTGCGGGTGGGTGCAGCCGATCGTGTGGATGATCGGGCTGGGGCTGATCGCGGTCGGGCTGGTTTGGCATCAGTTGGCGCCGACGATGTTTGGCGTTCCGCCGCGGCAGACCGAAGTCTGCTTGCAATGCGGGTATGATTTGCGGGCGTCGACCGGGAACTGTCCCGAGTGCGG